>NZ_JAPVLS010000043.1:0-80147 GCF_027158125.1 Streptomyces sp. H39-C1 | reverse complement strand
CTGAAAACCCTCGGAGCCGACAACATCGCCAAGACCACCCGGGCGATCCGCGACGAACCCCAACGAGCACTCCCCATCCTGGGCATCACCAACGAACCGGTCACCTAAGGAACTTGATCAAGCCCTGCGCCGGCCATGGTCCCCAAGGCGAGTCCGCTGAAGCAGCAGTCCAGCAGGAGTACCTGTCGTTCCGAGCGCCCCGCCAGGACTGCCTGGCGTAGCCATTCATAGTGGAGAGACGACTCCGGCCAGTCCTGCTGGGATTTGGGCAACGCCAGTTGCAAACGGCTTTGCAGATCGACCAGGCCGTGTCCGGCGTAGTAGACGAGCAGGGTGTCCCGGGCCTCCAGGGAAGCAGCCCGTAGCACGGCCATCACCTCGTCTGCGGACCCGGGGTTCGCCAAGATCACACAGTGCTCCGGCCGCAGCCCCCATGACGTGGGCGACGCGAGCGCTTCAGCGAGTGCGGCGAGATTGTTGGTAACGGCCGGCAACGGCTCGAGGTGATCGAATTGGCTCGATCCGATGAGGACGGCACGCGATGCGCCCGGATCAGGCAACACACTCACTCGCCTCGACTCTCCCCCCTCTGACCGTCGTCCAGGACGCGGATCACACGCCGTACTTCGTCGTCGCTGCAGTTGGTGAGCGCGATGGTCGTGTCGTCCCTGGTGATCGTGATCTGCGCGCTTTGCGGTCGAGTCCGCTTCCAGGCGACGACAGCCATCACGAATGAGGCCGCACTCCAGCCATTCTCGGTCACCATCTTGATTACTTCCAGGGTCGACCCCATCTGCCCCGGCTGCGGGGGCCCGTCCGACCTCACCTCCGATGTGGAGGACCGCCGTACGGCTGCGTCGTTCCGCAGCCAGGCATGCAGCGAACGCAGTTCGCCCTCACCTTGCTCCATACGCAGATCAACGTACATGACGCCTCCTGACTCTCGACCTGCTGTCCTACTCGGACCTGCAGATACATCGTCGTTCAAAGTCCAGGCGGGCGAGGACAGTTCCCCGGAACCTCCGCATGGTCAAGACCAGCCAGGAGGGGCGTGACCGCCGAAGACGCCACCACCGGCGATGGCCCCCGCGCCCCGGCCGCCGACACGGCCGGCTCCGAACGCGAGGGCCGTTGCGGGCTCCGCGCGTCGGTCAGCACCGGGTCCAGATCTGGTGGCCGCCACCGGTGGCGGCCCACTGCTGGAGACCCGTGCCGGGTCCGGTGGACGGGCGTGGACGAGCGCCGCCTCAGGCTGAACTACGCGCACGTCAATTCCTGACCTCGTGAGGGGCTGCCGCACGATCGGGTGACATCGAAAGTCGCGTGTCCTGTGCGGGCTGTGTTTTGCACAGCGATCGTGGGTCGCAATTTCGTCCCGGAAATTCGTCCGGGCACTTGGACGGCATCAGATCGCCGGCTCGATAGGGCGAGGCGGGGCGGCAGGCGTCAACGCGGGCACGGAATCCTTCTTCAGCCTGCTGCGGAAGAACGTCCTCGACCGAATCGCCCCCATCGCATACGCGATCGCCATGACCACACCGGCCCTCCAAGCCGCGTGTCCGAACCTGACCTGCCCCACCTCACAGGTTCCAGTTCTGCTGGCTAACTGACGGCCTTCACGAAAGGCTGCCGGACATGCCCCGCGCCTACCCCGTTGAGTTCCGCGCCCGCGCCATCGCATTGGTGCGGGCAGGAAAAGAACAGAAGCAGACCGCCGTTGACCTCGGCATCCATCCGGTCACGTTGGCGAAGTGGTTGCGCCAGGACGACATCGACAATGGCCGACGGCCTGGCAGGGTCTCGGCGGAGTCCGCAGAGCTGCGTGCAGCGCGGCGACGAATCCACGAGCTGGAAACCGAGCTCGAGATCGTGCGCAAGGCCGCGAAGTTCCTCGGCGAGGACAAGCCGGCCCCAAAAGGCTCTACCCGGTGATCGACCGTCTCGTCGATGCCGGGGCACCGGTCGACCGATGCTGCCGGATCCTTGGGGTCGCCCGGCAGAACTACTACAAACACAAGCGCACCCCGACCACAGCGCGGCAGTTGCGGCGGGAGTGGCTGACCGGGCTGATCCGGGAGGTCCACGTCGCCTCACGCGGCACCTACGGCTACCGCCGCGTCCACGCCGAGCTCACCCTGGGCATGGGCATCCAGGTGTGCTCGAGGACCGTGTCGGTGCTGATGACACAGGCCGGGATCTACGGACTGCCCGGCCCGGTGCGGATCAAGCGCCTGCAGGGTGTCGTCACCGCCGATGACCTGGTCAACCGGAAGTTCCATCGGCTGCGTCCCAACGAGCTGTGGGTCACCGACATCACGCAACACCGCACCAGAGAAGGGTGGGTGTACTGCGCGGCGGTCCTGGACGCGTTCAGCCGCAAGATCGTGGGCTGGTCGATCGACTCCAGACAGGACTCCACCCTCGTGGTCAACGCGTTGGACATGGCCTTCCGCAACCGGCGCCCCGAACCAGGCGGGATAGTGCACGCCGATCACGGCGCCCAGTTCACCTCCTGGGTCTTCGGGGAACGGATCCGCTCCGCCGGGCTCCTGCCATCGTTCGGCACCGTCGGAGACGGCCTGGACAACGCGATGATGGAGTCGTTCTGGTCCTCAATGCAGATCGAGCTGTTGAACCGCAAACGGTGGAAGACCCGGGTCGAGTTGGCGAACGCAATCTTCGAGTACATCGAGATCTTCTACAACCGACAGCGGCGCCACTCAGCTCTGGGCTACCGCACCCCGATCGAGTACGAACTACTCTCCGAACAAGACACCATCCCCGCCGCCAGTTAGCCACCACAGCTGGAACCCAAACCGTGGGGCAGGTCAACCTGTCACCCAACCCTGCAGCAGACCCGACCGTCCGGCATGATGCTTCCTTCAGCTATGCACCGAGGGGGCACCACCTATGAGAAATGACGAAGTCGCGGACCTAACGAACTTCCTCCAAGCTCGTATTGACGAGGACGAAGCTGTGGCACTGGCCGTGAAGCCCGACACGGCCCAGGGCACCGCAGGGCTGAAGGCCCGGGTTCTCGCCGACATCTCCGCCAAACGTGGTGTCCTGCGCTTTGTGGAGCAGATGCAGCAGGGCGCAGAACAGGACGACTTCATGGTTCACGGTCCCGCCATGATTGCGCTCTCTGCGACTACCTTCCCGCTCCGCCACCTCGTTGCGGCATACGCCACACACCCCGACTTCCGGCCTGAGTGGGAGCCGAACGAGGAGGAAGTCGAGCCGGACCCGAGGCTCAGTCGCGGTCGCGCCGGCCGGGCATAGGTCGCTGGACTTACAAAGAGATCAAGGCCCGTCACGGCTTCACGCGATGGCGGGCCTTCACTCCCCTGGCGCCTCGGCCGGCACTCGCCGGCATAACTGGGCTTGATCAGCCGACCGCGCAGGTCAACGATCAGCTTGCTGTCCGTCTTCGCCGCAGACTAACCAGCCCCGCCACGAAGCAAACGCCGGCCAACGAGACAGGCGCTAGTGTTCTGAGTCGGGAATTCTGTTCAGATATGAGGCGAGGCGTTCGAGGATCTCGTCAGCGGTCTTCGTCCAGACGTAGGGCTTCGGGTCGGTGTTCCACGTGGCGATCCAGTTGCGGATGTCCTTCTCCAGGGCCTGAACGGACTTGTGGACGCCTCGTCGTATCTGTTTGTTGGTGAGTTCGGCGAACCACCGCTCGACGAGGTTCAGCCAGGACGACCCGGTCGGGGTGAAGTGCAACTGGAAGCGAGGGTGGGCCAGCAGCCACTTCTTGATCGCAGGGGTCTTGTGGGTCGCGTAGTTGTCACAGATGAGGTGGACGTCCAGGTCGGCCGGCACTTCCTTGTCGAGCTTGATCAGGAACTTCTTGAACTCCTCGGCCCGGTGCCGGCGGTGCAGGGAGCCGATCACTTTGCCGGTGGCGACCTCGAGTGCGGCGAACAGGGTGGTGGTGCCGGCACGGACGTAGTCATGGGTGGCCCGCTCGGGAACCCCGGGCATCATCGGCAGCACGGGCTGGGACCGGTCCAACGCCTGGATCTGCGACTTCTCGTCCACGCAGAAGACCAGGGCCCGCTCAGGCGGGTCCAGGTAGAGACCGACGACGTCGTGCACCTTGTCCACGAAGTACGGATCCGTCGACAGCTTGAACGTCTGCGACCGGTGCGGCTGCAGGCCGAACGCCCGCCAGATCCGCGACACCGACGACTGCGACAAGCCCATTTCCTTCGCCATCGACCGCGTCGACCAATGCGTCGCGTTCTTCGGCTTGGATTCCAGCGTCCTGGTGACCACAGCGGCGACCTGCTCGTCCGTCACCGTCCTGGGGCCACCCGGACGCGGCATGTCACCCAGCCCGGCAATCCGGTACTGCACGAAGCGGGCCCGCCAGCGGCCCACCGCCTGCGGCGTGGAACCGAGTTGAGCGGCGACATCCTTGTTCGAGACACCCTCGGCACACGCCAGAACGATCCGACACCGCAAGGCCCACGCCTGCGGCGTGGAACGACGCCGCACCCACTCCTCAAGCGCGGCCCGTTCCTCACCCGACAACGTCAACTCGACCTTCGGCCGCCCCATCCGTGCCATAGACCAAGCCTACACATCTGAACAGAATTCCCGACTCAGAACACTAGTCGTCACGGTCAATGGGCAGCCTCCCGTGGTCACCCATGTCATCGCCTTCGCCCGGCGGTCTCCCGCGCCGCGGATGGCGAGGTGAAGGGCAAGTTCCTCGGGCGTGCAAGTGGGCCACAGCCGCTGCCCGCGTTCGAGTTCACCGGCCAGGTCACCGGCGGCGCCACTGGAGGTCGGCCGCGAGTCCAGCTTCGGAAGACAGGCAAGCGCTCCCCAGCGGCCATCGTGCTCGTTCGGCACCACGGGCCTGTCACCGAGTTGCTCGCGGGTGACATCCCCCAGGCGTACATCGCCGCGCAGCACCGCTCGCCCTGCCCTGGCCAGAACTGAACCTCTCTCACTTGGTGCGGCCGGACATCACTCCTACAGTGACGGCAGATCCAGCCCCGTCTCTCACCCGCTGCCATGACTCGGCTGAAGACACGCTGTCAGAGACTCCGACCTGTTCTCCGCCGACTACGTGCACCTCTGGGTTGGCGCCGTCCACCTGCGCATTCGCCTGAAAGAAGTGATGGCCACGCTTGATGGACGTGCGGGCCGGCGGCACGAAGGACCTGATTGCGGTGACCGACGGATGCCGCGAGTTCTCCGTGGCATGGGCTTGGGCTGCTGCGGCTGACCCGGCGTTCCGCAGTTCGTCCGGTTTGTTGTTCTGGGTACGCGGCCCAGAACAACAAACCCGGGGCGGAGTGGCCACATGATCGGCAAGGTACCTGTTAGTCGCCGGAGAAGCCGAAGATCCCCAGGTGGGTAGGCACACCTTCGGTATGGAGAACGACGTAACGGCCGGTCCACCGCATCTGGCACTCGCCGAGCAGGCTCTGCTCGTATTCCTGATGGCTCATCGCGTCGTTGGCGGCGGCGATCAGCTCCCCGTACTGCTGGGGCGTCGGGTGATCCGTGCCGAAATGGTGGACGACGCGGTCTGTTGCCAAGGGGCGCAAGGTGCCGTACTCGGGCCGTTGCGGGGAGTCGGACGCGGAGACGACTGTGTCGATATCAAGGATCGTGTGCGTGCCCTCCTGCCCCATGAACTCGTGGTCCTCGCGCAGTTCCTCCAGACTCCCGTAGCTGTCGCCGTCGCCGTACTCCTCCTGGAACACCCTGGCCTGCAAGGCGTCCAGTGCCGCCGCGACGTCCCCGTCGTACGCGGTGACGTAATCCCATCCGCTGGCACCCATCGAGCCACCCCCCTCTGAGAATCGTGAACGGCGCCACCCTAGTGGCCGGGTCCGACAACGCCGCAGGCCCTCTGAGCATGCGAAAGGGCCTGAGGCGCGGGGTGCGCCTCAGGCCCATTCTGTCGCTGCGTGCAGGAGGCTACGGGTTGACGGGCAGGATTGGGGTGTTCAGGGTCGGGATGCTCCAGCGCTGTGCGGCGGTGGAGTTGCAGGGATAGAGCTGGAACGTGGTGCCGCGGTCGCTGGTCGCCCACGGAACATCCAGGCACATGTTGGACTGCGGATTGTAGATCGTGCCGTCGGCCCGGGCGCGCCACTGCTGGCCGCCTTCGCCGAGGCAGTTCCACAGGATGATCCCGGTGCCCGAGGCGGTGCCGTTGGCGCTGGCAGACAGGCACTGGGTGCCGATGGTGAGGGCTCCGTTGGCGTTGATGCTCCAGCGCTGGGCGGCGGTGCTGTTGCAGTCGTAGAGCTGGGGGTGCACGCCGTTGGCAGTGCTGGCGTTGGGTGCGTCCATGCAACGCCCGGAGTGGGGTGAGAAGCGGATCGGGCCGTTGCTGGTGGTCGCCGCGACAGCGGTGTTGTAGATGGCCAGGTTGCTGACCCGGCCGGTCAGGTAGTTGGTGAAGGTGTTGTTGTTCCGGTAGCGGCCGAGGACAAGAGTGCCACTCGCGGTGGGGCTGGTCGAGGCGGTGTGCTGACCGGTGCCGGCCAGGGCGCCGTTCACGTACATGTTCATCTGGCCGGTGTCTGCGTTGTAGCTGGCGGTCAGCTGAGTCCAGGTGTTGAGCTGGTAGGCCGCGGCGGGGCCGGTCGCGCCGGAGAAGTCGTACGGCCAGTCGTTGTTGGCGTCGCCCCGGGCGAGTCCGAACTTCCAGGCACCGTGGTCGGCATAGATCATGAACGAGCTGCCGTTCACGGTCTCCTGGCTGACCACCATGCCGGCGTCGTCCTTGGCCAGGTAGGCCCAGGTGCTGACGGTGAAGCTCTTGTGGGTGTCGACCACGCCCTTGCTGCTGGTGATGGTGGACTGGGCAGTGCCGTCGAACACCGCGACATTGGTCTTGCGGCCGTCGACGGTTTCCTCGCCCCAGGTGACATTCGCGGCGGTGCCGTTGTAGGAGGCCGGGTTGGCCTTGGCGTTGCCGGTTAGCGGCCACTGGACGTATGGGGCCTGGCTGCTACCGCGGAAGTGGTCTCCGGCGAAGCCGGTGACCTGGGTGCCTGCAACGGCGGCCGGCCAGACGTGGAGGTTGCCGGAGGTGTCGGTGGCCCAGAGGTCGGGCACGTCGTCGTCGGTGAGGTTGCCGTCGGAACCGACCGTCGGGAAGGACGTCGCGGTGACGCCGTAGCCGATTTTGGACACGGGGCTGGCGGTGATGCCCGTCACCTCGGTGGAGGTGTCGGGCCGGGTGGCCGTGGTCAGGGCGTACTGGAAGATGTCGCCATTGGTCCGGTTGCGTACCCAGAGCGCGGGAGCGGTGGCGCTGGTGGCGCCGATGGCCAGTGTGTTGCCGGGGACCATCAGGTCCTTGTCGTCCCAGCCACCAGTGGAGACCAGGGACGGCGGCGCCAGGGTGTGGTTGGTCTTGACCGGGTAGTACCAGAGGTTGCCCGAGTCGATGGCGAAAACGCCGGTCGCGTCGGTGACCGTGCGGCTCGGCGTGCGGGTGTCCTTGGCCGAGCCGATCGGGGTGATCTGGCGGGCCTGCGCCCAAGAGTTGCCGTCGTGGTGGCCGGCGCAGGAGGTGGCGAGATCGGGGTCACAGTCCGGCCGGTCGAGCGGGGTCATCGTGCCGCGGGTGAAGCGACCCGGGTCGGAGAGCGTGTCGGAGTAGTAGTAGAGCGCGTCGTCACCGTCGGAGGCGCCGGGGCTGCTCGGGTCCTTGTGGACGAACAGGTCGTCGAGGTTGGTGGTGGGGTCGAGGGCGCCGCGGTGCGCGACCCGGTAGTCCTTCCAAGTCCGGGGGTTCGTTGGAGCGTCGGCACCGGGGGCCTGGGCGGCGGCCGCGGCCGTACCGGTGGGCGGCACGCTGGAGTTGCCCGGGTCAGTGGCGCGGCCGTGGGTGATCAGGTTGCCTGCCTGATCCGTGACCAGGATGTCGGGCCGGGCATCACCCGTGGTGTCGCCGAATGCGACCGGGCCCTCCGTCCACGGGACGTAGAACGAGTACGACATGGTCTGGGAGGAGTTACCGGCCTCGTCGAAGACCTGGGCGTACAGGGTGTTGGTGCCCCAGTGGGTCGGCTTGGTCGCGACGTCGTTGACCACCAGTGGGGTGCCCGAGGTGGGGGTGCACTTCTGCTCGGCGCCCGACATCTGCGGGTCGTAGCTCCAGCGGAGGCACGCCAGGCCGGAGGAGATCAGGCCGGTGCCCGGGCTCGGGTCGGAGGCGATCAACGGGATGTGCCCGGTGTCGCCCAGATGCAGCTTGGTGGTCTGGCCGTTTCCGGCCGGCGGGAACTGGGTGGCCGGGTCGGTGAATGTGCCGAAGGCGAGCACCGGTGGGGTGGCATCGACGGCGAAGTGGCAGACAGGGCTCGGGGATCCGCGCAGCAGGCCGTCGTCACCGTAAGCCTGCCAGCCGTAGTGGTGGCCGTCCTGGAGGGTGCCCATCGGCAAGGTGTAGGAGGCCTCGCTGCCCCGGCTCACAAAGCCAGACCAGCCGGTGTGCACGGAGTTGCCGCCGGTGGTGTTGTCCCAGATGTTGATCCACTCGGTCAGCTGGCCCTGGTTGGGGCTGTTGACGGTGGACCTGAGACTGGTGTTCGCGCTGGTGATGTAGCCATACGAGGAGAGAGGCACGCTGGCGCAGGCATCGGTGTCCGCGGCGGTGACCCGGTGCGGGGCCGGGACGGTGTGAGGGTTGCCGGGCACACCGGGCGGGAAATCGAATGTGCTGCTAAGCGTGGCGTCGTAGTTGTACCGCTTGAAGCCCATCCGCTGGCCGCTGCCCTCCGGGCCGCGTACTGCGAAGGCGAGCGGCACGTTGGTGGTGCGGATGCCGTCGCGCAGCGCACCGGTGATGTTGAAGTCGATCGGCAGGTCGCTGTAGCACTCCGACAAGGTGCCGTTGCCGGGTACCGACTTGCTGTCGACCCACTCCCGGATCTCGTGGTTGCTCCAAGTCACCGACGCGTCGAACGCCCCTGCCCGGTAGAGGTTGACCGGGTAGGTCGTTGTGCAGGAGTGGTCAGAGGAGATGTACTGGCTGATGCGCAGGTTGGCGTAGTTGATGGTGGCGCCGGCGTAACCGTTGAGGTTGAACTCGAACAGAGCCCGCTCGATCCCGGTTGCGGTCTCCCAGCCCTGGAAGCCGGATCCGGGCCGATCACGGTCGGTGGAGCCGGTGCGGTCGAAGTTGCCAGTGGTGTTGTGCGCCTGCATCACCCAGGCATGGTGCTGCTTGCCACGGGCGTCCTGCGACCACGACGGGTCGACGTAGACGGGGTACGAGGTGTTGGCACCGTCGAGCAGGTCGAGGCTCGGGGCCAAAGAGATCGAACCCTGCGCGTGGTCACTGTTGCCTTGGACCTTGGCCTCGGTCACCGGGATGGTAGCGACGCTGGCCAGTGCGCCGGGGCCGGCTGTGGTGCTCGGCGCGTCCGGCGGAGCGTGGGTCGCGTCACCGGAGTCGTCCGAGCCGGCATCGGCCGCCTTGGCGTTGCGGGTGGCAGGCGAGGCCTGCGCGGTCTCGACGGCGTATTTCGCGGCGGCCCGGCCGGCCGGGGTCCGGGCTTCCTTGGCGGACCACATCTGGGGGGCCGGCGCGGTGAACACCGGCTCGCCGTCGGCGGTCGCGGTCAGCGCGCCGCCGTCGCTCTTGGCGAGGTCCAGACCCTTGGTGGCCGTAGGGAAGACGAGGTTGCGCACTGCCGGATTGGCTGCAGCCGTGGGCGTACGCAGCACGATGACGGTGGTATAGCCGCCCCATTTGGTGGCGGTCACCTGCAGGTCGGTGTCCGGGGCCACATCGGAGAACAGGGCCCCGTTGCCGATAAGTTTCGGGGCGGGGAGCGGGCCGGGGAAAGGCGAGGAGACGGCGAGCTGCTTGCCGTCCTTGGTCGTCATGGTGGCCAGCGGGCCGCTGCCGCCGCCGGAGATGACCAGGTCTCCGCTGGAGGCCGTCGCGACGACGGTGCCGTCCGCGTTCTTGACGAGAGTGTCGTCCAGGGTGGCCCAGGAGCCGTCGGTGCGCTTGGTGCGCTGGGCCATCTCATGCTGCTCGGAGCGCAGTTTGCCTTCGGCAGTCGCTACCACGGTGGTGTATTCGTCGGTGAGTACGGGGACGGGAACATCCTTACCCGCGCTCTTCGCCTGGGTGATGGCCTGCTGGACGGCGTCCTGGGCGGGCGGGGCGGGCTGCCCCGCGGGTTTGGCAGGTTCCGGAGTGCCATCGGCGGCGTGGGCGACGAGCGGAGTAGCCGTCAGTAGGCCTGCGGCGAGGACGAATGTGACGGCGGCCGATACGGACCGTCTGGCGAGCCGGGCGGGTCTGGGTCTGGTGGACATCGAGTTCCCCCGTGGTTTGGCGCGCTCCGCATTGCGGATGTGCAGAGATCCGCAGCACCTTGGCAGTCCTGACTGCCTGTCTACAAAGGGGTATTGATTCTGTTGTCGTGATATCAGAGCCAAAAGGACCTAACCGGCGGCCTGTGAGATATGTCATGCGATCGCTGATCGTCGGTATTGCTGACGGCACGTCATCCGACTGCTAGTTTCCCGTCCGATTGTGTTGGTGATCATCACAGATCTTTCACAGACAACGGGGGTCCAGTGGCAAGTCCGGAGAGACCAAGACGTACGAGATTCTCATGGAGATGTGTCGTCGGGCCGGTGGCCTTCGCCGTCGCGGGCACCCTGCTCGCTCCCGCAGCGCAGGCCACGGCCGGCCCCGACTTCTCCAAGATCTGGCAGCCACCGGATACGCCGCTGCCCGGCACCACCTCGGTAAATGTCACCGACGTCGCCAAGGCGGCCTCGATCGCGCCGCATTACCCGGTGCCCTCGCGGGCCGGCAAGATGGCCGCCCCGGCGCCCACCCAGCGCGCGTCCGCCACTGTCGATCTGTCCGGAGCACAGGCTAAAGGGCCGTTGAGGGCCGGGAAGCTGCCCGTCTGGGTGGCACCCAAGCCCGGCGCGCCCGCTACGTCGCAGGCCGTGACTGTCGTCCAGAGTGACGGGCAGACCGCCCACGCGGCCGGGGTGAACGGGCTGCTCTTCACCTTGACCGCTCAGCCGCAGAGCACCTCCGCCGCCACAGCCCCTGCCACGCGCCAGCAGTCGCCCACTACTCTGGTGCTGGTCGCTGTGGACGTGGCCGCGCTGAACGCCGCTACCGGCGGTGAATTCGCCTCCCGTGGGCGCCTGGTGAAGCTGCCTGCCTGTGCCGCGACCACCCCCGCATCTCCCTCCTGCCAGGTCCGCACGCCCGTGGCGGCCCATTTCGAACAGGCCACCGGGCGGATGGTGGCCGAGGTGCCGCTGCCCGCCGCCACACCGGCACGTACTGGCGCCGCCCAGTCCTCGTTCATCACCGGTGTGCACCCGGCCGCCGCACCCACCGGTGCGCCGCTGCTGCTGGCCGCGGAGACCGGCCCGGCCGGTGGTGGTGGCACTTACGCCGCGTCGACGCTGTCGCCCTCCTCCGCCTGGGCCGCCGGCAGTGCATCGGGCGCGCTGACGTACAGCTACCCGGTCCAGGTGCCGCCCTCGCTCGGCGGCGCGGCCCCGACGGTCGGACTCTCCTACAACTCCTCATCGGTGGACGGCAAGACCTCGGCCACCAACGCCCAGGCGTCCTGGGCCGGCGACGGCTGGGAGCTGAATCCCGGTTTCATCGAGCGCGACTTCAAGCCCTGCGACAAGAGCGGGATCGCCGACTCCGGCGACCAGTGCTGGGGCGGCTTCAACGCGACGCTTTCGCTCGGCTCGCACTCCGGCCAACTGGTCCGCGACCGCAACGCGGGATCGTCCAGCGCCACCACCGACGCGGCCACCGGCGTATGGCACCCGAAGGACGACGACGGAACCAAGATCGAA
The DNA here is from genome assembly GCF_027158125.1 of Streptomyces sp. H39-C1. NCBI lineage: Bacteria > Bacillati > Actinomycetota > Actinomycetes > Kitasatosporales > Streptomycetaceae > Streptomyces > Streptomyces sp. H39-C1. The sequence continues at coordinate 68,297 of NZ_JAPVLS010000043.1, read as the reverse complement.
TTCGGCTCGGGCGCGGGCAACGACGCCCGGGACGGCGCGTACGCCAAGGTCACCGACAGCTCGGGGACCGTCTACTACTTCGGGCTCAACCACCTGCCCGGCGGGGACAAGAGCGACCCGGCCGCCAACTCGGTGTCCACCCTCCCTGTGTACTCCCCGGGCAGCGGCGACCCCTGCTACGACTCGGCGCAGGGCAAGGCCTCCTGGTGCCAGATGTGGCAGCGGCTCTCACTGGACTACGTGGTGGACCCGAAGGGCAACCTGACCACCTACACCTGGGCCCCGGAGACCAACTGGTACGCCCGTGGCGCCGGCCAGAACAACGGCACTGGCACCCGCACCTCCTACACCCGGGCCAACCTGCCGGCCTCGATCGCGTACGGCCAGCGTTTGGACGAGCAGCTGGCAGCCAAGGGCGCCCTGCAACCGGCCGAAAGAATAGCCTTCGCCACCGCCGAGCGCTGCCTGGACAGCGCGACCTGCGACCCCGCCCAGCGCACCAGTGCAAACAAGAACAACTGGCCTGACGTGCCGGTCGACCAGGAGTGCAAGCAGGACGGCACCTGCACCCACTCCAGCCCGAGCTTCTTCACCACCAAGCGCCTGAGCACCATCACCACTCAGGTCCGCATCAACAATGCCTGGAAGGACGTCGACTCCTACAAGCTGACCCACTCCTTCCCCGACCCGAAGGACAACACCAGCCAGAAGGCGCTCTGGCTGGACTCGGTCGAGCGGACCGGCAAGACGGCCACTCCCGAGCTCTCCACCCTCCCCGTCACCTTCACCCCGGTGATGCTTCCCAACCGGGTGGACGGGACCGACCTGGTGCCCGCGCCGCCGCTGATGAACCGCCCGCGTATCCAGCAGATCCACAACGAGACGGGCGGCGTCCTCAACGTCGACTACAACCTGCCGGGCTGCTCCCGGATCAACAAGGTGATGCCGGCTGCCGAGGACGACAACAGCATGGCCTGCTACCCGATCCGCTGGCTGCCCTCCGGGTCGGTGGCCGATGCCGACCCGGTGCTGGACTGGTTCAACCACTACACGGTCGCCTCGTTGACCGAGAACGACACTGCCACCGACGCCCCGCAGAAGATCACGAAGTACACCTACGAGTCGGCCGGCTGGCACCGCGATGACGCCGAGCTGACCGAGACCAAGGCCCGCACCTGGGGTGACTTCCGCGGCTTCAGGACCGTCACCACCACTGTGGGCAGCGGGACCGACGGTCCCCGGGCGCAGACCCGCACCACCTACCGGCAGGGCATGGATGGTGACGTCCGCCAGGACGCCGGAAGCCGCAGCGTCCACCTGACCGATGCACTCGGCCGGGATGTCGTTGACGTCGACTGGCTGGCCGGCCAGCCACTGCAGAGCGAGACCTTCGACCAGGCCGACGGAAAGGTCACCGCCCGGACTGTCAACGGCGCCTCCGGCGAGGTCGCCACAGCCACCCACTCGCGCGGCACCGGCCTGCCCGACCTGGTCGCCCGATACACCGCCACCACCCAGGCGGTGACCAGCCAGGCGCTCAAGGCCGACCAGAGCTGGCGCACCACCACCAAGACCACGGTCACCGATCCGTCCCGCGCCAACCGTCTGCTCACCTCGCTCGACCAGGCCGACGGTCTGCCCGACCTGTGCACACGCACTGCCTACGCCACCGGGCCCGACCCGCAGCGCACCGACCTCGCCGCCGAAACCCTGACACTCTCCGGCCCTAATGCCTGCACTGCGGCCGCCGGCCCCAGCAACACCACCGCCCGCAGTCGGGTCCTCTACGACAACCTGCCCTTCGGCCAGGCTGCGGCGAGCGCCAACCCGAGCGGCGCCCAGGAGCTGGAGCGCTACGAGAGTGACGGCAGCGCCACCTTCACCACCAAGACCAGCACCACCTTCGACAAGTACGGCCGGACGGAGTCGGTGACCGCGCTGACCGTCAAGGACGCGCTGCATCCGAACGGTGCGACCACCCGGACCAGCTACGCGGCTGCCGCGGCGGGCGAGCTCCCGTCCGCGCTGACCTCCTCGGCGCCGATCCCCGGTGCCGCCACCGGCAGCTGGGACACCGTCACCACGATCGACCCGCGGCGCGGGAACACGCTGACCGTCAAGGATCCCAACAGCAAGACCAGTACCCAGGTCTATGACGCCCTCGGCCGGCTCACCGGCGTCTGGCTGGCCGGACGCAACCCGGCGGCCAACGCCAACGCGAACCTCGCCTATGCCTACAACCTGTCGAACAAGGCCGGGGTGCCTTCCTCGGTGACCACCTCGGTTCTCAAGCGGGATCTGGCGATGCCGGTCTACACCCGTCGCATCGACATTCTGGACGGCTTCGGACGCACCCGGCAGGCCCAGGCCTCACCCGCCAACCCGGCCTACACCGGCCGGATGATCACCGATTCCCTGTACGACTCGCAAGGCAGGGTGAAGACGGCCAACGCCGCCTGGTACAACAACGTTTCCGGCCCCACTACGACCCTGGTGCAGGCCGCCGAGTCGACCATCCCGGCACAGACCCGCACCACGTACGACGGCCGGGGCCGGGCGACCGTGGTCGCCTCATGGTCGCTCGGTGTCGAGCAGAACCGCACCACCACGGTCTACGCCGGAGTCGACCGGATCGACCTGTTGCCGCCCGCCGGCACCTGGCCGACCAGCTCGGTCTCCAACGCCCGCGACAAGACCGTCGAGCGCTGGCAGTACAACACGCCCACCGCGACAGGCAACCCGGCCGATGCGGTGATCTCCCGCTACACCTACACCGCTGATGGCAAGCCCGAGACTCGTACCGACGCGGTCGGCAACCGCTGGTCCTACGGCTACGACCAGCAGGACAGGCAGATCTCGGCGAGCGACCCGGACACCGGCACGGTCGTCCAGACCTTCGACGAGGCCTCCCGGGTTGCCACCACCACCGACAACCGCGGCCGCAAGCTCGTCTTCACCTACGAACTGACCGGCCGCAAGACCGGCGTGTACGAGGGCAGTGTCGCCCCGGCCAACCAGCTCGCGGGCTGGTCCTACGACACGGTGATCAAGGGCAAGCCGGCTTCCGCCACCCGTTACGTCGGAGGAGCCGGCGGTCAGGCGTACACCACAGCCGTGAAGGGGTATGACGACGCCTATCGGCCCACCGGGTTGAGCATCACCATCCCGGGCAGCGAGGTCGGTCTGGCAAGCGGCAACTTCACCTATGCCGTGTCCAGCAGCTTCGACAAGATCACCGGCAATCTGAAGTCCACGCTACTGCCCGCCCTTGGCGGCCTGCCGATGGACGACATGGCGTACTCCTACAACGACTACGGCCAGCTGTTCAAGTACGCGGGTGCCACCACCTACGACACCCAGACCGAGTACGACGCCTTCGGCCGGGTAATCCGTTCCACCGTCAACCCATGGGCCAGCCAGGTGGTGGTCACCAACGACTACGACCAGGCCACCGGACGGCTGCGCAACCAGTTCCTGGACAAGCAGACCTCCGCCAGCGGCGCGGTCCAGCAGACCGGTTACACCTACGACGACTCCGGCCGCGTCACCTCCATCAGCAGCACCCCCGACAACACTCCGGTCGGCCGCGATCTGCAGTGCTTCGACTACGACAGCCTCGGCCGACTGAACACCGCGTGGACCGACACCGGCAGCGTCACAGTCCCCGACGCGCTGCAGCACCAGACCCAGGACCAGGGCCGGTGCACCAACACCAGCCCCACCAGCGGCGCGATCGCGCCCGCCCAGACCACTGTTGGTGGTGGCACCCCGTACTGGCAGGAGTACGGCTACGACGTGACGGGCAACCGGACCAGGTTCGTCCAGCACGACACCAGCGGTGACGCCACCAAGGACTCCGTCACCACGCAGACCTTCCCGAGCGCCGGCACCGTCAACACCGGCGGCGGCAGCGGCGGTCCGCACGCGCTCACCGGCACCAGCACCAAGGTCGGAACCAGCACCACGGTGTCAGGCAACGACGCCTATGACGCGGCCGGCAACACCACCGGCATCTACACCTCGAAGACCGGCACCGCCGACCTCACCTGGAACAGCGAGGGCAAACTCGGCGCTCTTGCCCAGGCCGGTCCGATCACCGGCATCGGTGGCAAGTGCCTGGACATGCAGGGCGGCAGCTCGGCCAACGGCAACCCGCTGCAGATCGACACCTGCACCTCCGGCGGCGGCCAGCGCTTCGCCACCAACGGCGGCCTGCTCAAGGTGTTCAGCAAGTGCATCACCGCGATGGGCACCGCGGCGGGGTCCGTCGTGCAGCTCCAGCCCTGTGACGGCCGTGCTTCTCAGAACTGGACCGTCCGCGCGGACGGCACCATCCTCAACGCGGCCGCCACCCGCTGCCTGGCGGTGCCTGGCAACGTCACCACCAACGGCACCGACCTGGCGATGGGCGACTGCGCGACGCCTCTTCCGGCCGGTCAGAAGTGGACCGTCCCGAACCAGACCACGAGCTACGTCTACGACGCCGACGGCAACCAGCTGATCCGGCGCAATCCAGGCAAGACCACCATCAACCTCGGCACCGACCAAGTCACCTATGACACGGTGGCCAAGACCCTCACGGGCACCCGGTACTACCCGGTTCCCGGCGGTCTCAGCATGGTCCGGGTCGGCGCCGGCGGTCTGACGATCCAGCTCGCCGACCACCACAACAGCGGCACCCTGACAGTCGATGCCACCAGCCTTGCCGTCACCCGCCGTCCGATGGACCCCTTCGGCAACCCGCGCGGCACCCAGCCCGCGCCGGGAGTCTGGGCCGGTGACAAGGGCTTCGTCGGCGGAAGCAAGGACGATGTCACCAGCCTGACCAACCTCGGTGCCCGGGAGTACCAACCGAGCACCGGACGCTTCCTCTGCGCGGACCCACTGCTCGTACCGGATGATCCGCAGCAATGGAACAGCTACGGCTACTCACACAGCGACCCGGTCAACCGCAGCGACCCGTCCGGGCTCTACGACCCGGACCAGCGGGCCTGGGAGCAGGAGCAACGACGGGCGAACCAACCCGCCTCCGAATCGGCCGGGGATAGCGAGCCGGTGGGCCTTGGCGAGGACGAGCCCACAAAGGAGGAGGAGAAGTGGTGGAAGGTCTGGCAGCCGCGCCATGACACTGCCGTCCTCATGGTCACCGCCTACCTCAAGGCCAAGCACCCGTACAACGACTTCGACAACGACGTCTTCATCCGCGGCGCCTCCGCGAAGGGCAATGGGGAGCCCGGCTACGCCGACATCGTCGAGTGGGGCAAGAACGACGTCACGATCTGGGAGGTCAAACACCAGGGTGGGGCGGCGGAGAAGGCCGGCCCGGCGCAGCTCGCCCGGTATGTCTCGAAGATGCAGGCGATGCTGGTCGCCAGCGGCGACACCCGGAGAGTGAAGATCGGCGAACCGCTCGGGGTGGAGCTAGGCCCGGTGCCCAACTTCGGCAACCCCGCCGAGTTCATCACCGCGAAGGACAGTGGGAAGGCCGGCATCATCAGCTACACGTGGTCACGGGAGGATACCCGCGGCGGTGAGCCGGACCCCGTGCCCCACCCTGTACCCGGCCCGCAACCCAACCCGATGCAGCTGAAGGAGCGGGGCAGGCGGCCGGACTGGACCTCGACCCGCCCGATCAAGGGCCTGCCGGCAGGAGGACTGATGCCCCACGCGGCGCCGTCCGAAAACGGAGGAGACGGGCTCACCTTCAACGTACCGAAGATGACCCCCCAGCAGCAGGAGGACACCGGGGTGGCGGCGGTGGTGGGCTTCCTCGGAGCCGTCCTCATCCTCTGTAACCCCGTCACCTAGGATGATGTCCGATTTCGACCGACAGCTCTCCCGAAGCTCTCCTGAAAGGAGTGGTGAGCCAGCATGCACACGATCCGATGTGAGATCGACGCCGAGTACAGCGGTACCGAGGCACTCGCCGACCTCGCCTGGCGTTGGCTCACCGAGGGCGCGGACCGCTTGGAGGACGAGTCCTTCCAGGGGACCCTCGACTCCACCGGGCAGGTGGAGGAGTCACTGAAGAAGTCGGTACCGTGCGGTCCGCCCGGGACGCTCTGGGGTTTCCTATCGGTGACCAGTGTCAAAGGCACCGGCCGGGGGGTCAGCAACCGCTCCCGGGTGCTGACCCGCAAGAATCTGCCGATGCTGCGCAAGTGGTTGGTCTCGGATGTGCAGCTGGCCGAGACCGCGGTCTACCAGCTGGACGACCGAGGTATGCCCGGCCAGGAGCTCCTGCGCATGGGTGTCGCGCGTGACGAGGATGGCGAGGGCTGGATCAGGTTGAGCGCGGAGGCACCCAAGGAGCGCTTCGCGTCGGCCCAGCTCCGCTGGACCGAGTTGCTGCGTGACTTCGCGGAGGAGGTCGACCCCAGCTACGCCCAGATCGGCTACAGCCTTTCGCTGGGCCGCACTGAGTACGAGGAGCGGGTCGGCCCGCTCCTGCCCTATTTGTCGCTGGCAGAGTCGCGGCAGCTGCTGCGCGGATACGAGTGGCTGATGGTGATCCCGCGCGAGATCGCCCAGCTGCTGGGCGGCGCCGACGGGATCCCCGCGGCCGGTGACTTCCACCGGATCGAGACCCTGCGCGACGGCGCGGTGCTGCTCCAGGTCACGCCGGAGTTCGACGACTTCACCGGCGAAGCGATCGAACGGACGTGGCGGCTGCTGCGCCCGGCACTGCGGCCAGGGATGCCCAAGCGCTTCGAGGACTCCGACCTGACCGGCCCGCCGAGCCGGATCTGGTACGCCGACATCGCCTGATCACTGCAGGGCCGACGAGGCTGGGGTAGCCGGAACACACATCCGTCTACCCCAGCCTCTTCCGATTCCAGGCCCCCAGTCAGGCTGAGGTGGTGACTTCGGAGCGGTGTGCGGGGCGAGGGCAGCACCGGCAGCGTTGACCGATGGCTTGTAGGGGTTCCACAGTGCCCCCGCTCGTCTCTCTCCGTCCGTTCGCCGGCATCGCTGGCAGCCCAGCGCCAGTGTCGGTGGCGAGCTGGGGACAACCCCGCCGGTGGACAGCCGGTGGACAGACGCCTTTGGACAGTGCAACACGAGGCGGTGTGCAGCAATTTGCTGTACCTAGTCTGACCAGCAGAAACATCACGAGCTGGCACGACACGGCACCACGGAATTGATCGCTCATTGTCTCGTCATGCGTAGGCCTCGGGTTCGAATCCCGAAGACGAGCGCGTGAAGTGTTGGCGCCGCCCACCGCCTGGGGTCATGCCCCTCTTCGTAACGGTCGGGATATCAACTCACGCCGACGGCCCTGTTGCCTCACCCCAGGAAGGTCAACCGGACCTGACGGTGGGGGTTGGAGATGTTCGTGTCCACCAGGACGACGGACTGCCAGGTTCCCAGTTCCAGGCGGCCGGCGATCACCGGCAGGGTGGCGTGCGGCGGGACCAGGGCCGGGAGGACGTGGTCGCGGCCGTGGCCGGGGCTGCCGTGGCGGTGGCGCCAGCGGTCGTCGGCGGGGAGCAGGTCGTGGAGTGCGGACAGCAGGTCGTCGTCGCTGCCGGCTCCGGTCTCCATGACGGCGATGCCCGCGGTGGCGTGCGGGACGAAGACGTTGAGCAGCCCGTCGCGGCCGTGTGCGGCCTGGTCGAGGAACTCGGTGCAGGCTGCGGTGAGATCGTGGACGGTCTCGGCGGAGCCGGTCGGGATGTCGAGGGTGCGGGTGGTGAACGCGTCGGCCATGTCTCCATGGTCGCCCAACGCCGCCGGATCCGCGTTTGAGATTCCCGTCCGGGTGGCGAGACGACGTTGACCGGGTACGGGACGGCTCGCTAGGTTCTCCCGCATGTTGCGTCCTCTTCTGCTCACCACGCGCGGTCACATCGACCTGCTGCGGGTGGCCTCCGCCGCGTGTCGTCGCGGCTGCTGACGCCTTCTCACTCGTTCGTCCTTCTTCTCGCCTCGCTCTTTAGCGCGCTCCCGGGCTGATCCCGCACATATCCGTACGGATTCGTACGGATCCGACCCGTCGGGAGCCTGCGCGCCGAGGCGTGTCTCCGTCTGCCGCCCCGCCGTGGAGTCGCCATGACCATCAGCAAACCACCGCCGGACATATCCGTAATTCCCGACCAGGGCGACGTCCTTGAGCTGGAACCGATCATCTCGGCGGCCTCCCGGCGCCGCCACGTACCCCGCTGGCTGCGCCGCACCGCGAGACCCCTGCTCCTGCTGGCCCTGTGGCAGGTGCTGAGCAGCACCGGGGTCCTGGAGCCCGACATCCTCGCCTCCCCCGGCACCATCGCGCGGGCCGGGAAGGAGCTGATCGCGGACGGGACGCTGCCGTCGGCGATGCTGGTCTCGCTCCAACGCGTCGCCCTCGGCCTCGTGTTCGGCGTTCTGGCGGGCACCGCGCTCGCTCTGGTCTCCGGGCTCTCCCGGCTCGGCGAGGACCTGGTCGACGCGAGCGTGCAGATGCTGCGGACCGTGCCCTGGGTCGGTCTGATCCCGCTGTTCATCATCTGGCTCGGCATCGGCGAGGCGCCCAAGATCGCGCTGATCTCGCTGGGTGTCGCCTTCCACCTCTATCTGAACGTCTACGCCGGCATCCGCGGCGTGGACGAACAGCTCATCGAGGCCGGCACCTCGCTCGGCCTGTCCCGCTGGGGCCTGGTGCGCCATGTCGTCCTGCCGGGCGCGCTGCCCGGCGCGATGACCGGGCTGCGCTACTCGCTGGCGACCGCGTGGCTGGCGCTGGTGTTCAGCGAGCAGATCAACGCCGACGACGGCATCGGCTTCGTCATGAACCAGGCCCGCGAGTTCTTCAGGACCGACGTGATCGTCGTCTGCCTCGTCGTCTACGCCTTCCTCGGCCTGACCGACGTGATCGTCGTCCGCACTCTCGAAAGGCTGCTGCTGCAATGGCGACCGACCTTCACCGGCAAGTGATCCGGCCCGCAGGCCAGAAGACCGACCGGAAGCCGGACCGTCCGGGAACGGGGACAGGAACAGGAACGGGGGCCGGAACGGCGGTCCGGGTCGAGGGGCTGACCCGCGCCTTCGACGGGCGCGCCGTGATCGACCGGCTCGATCTCGACATCCGGCCGGGCGAGTTCACCGCCCTGCTCGGGCGCAGCGGCTGCGGCAAGAGCACGCTGCTGCGGGTGCTGGCCGGTCTTGACCGCGAGGTCGAGGGTTCGGTGCTGGTGCCGCGCCGGCGTGCGGTCGCCTTCCAGTCGCCGCGCCTGATGCCGTGGAAGCCGGTGTGGCGCAACGTGCTGCTCGGGCTGCCCGGCCACCCCGACCGCGCGGTCGCGGAGCAGGCGCTGGAGGAGGTCGGGCTCGGCCACCGGTCCGGCGCCTGGCCCAAGACGCTCTCCGGCGGCGAGGCCCAGCGCGCCTCGCTGGCCCGCGCCCTGGTGCGGGAGCCGGATCTGCTGCTGCTCGACGAGCCGTTCGGCGCTTTGGACGCGCTGACCCGGATCACCGCCCAGCGGCTGGTCGCCGAACTGTGGCAGCGGCGCGGGTGCGCGGTGCTGCTCGTCACCCATGACGTGGACGAGGCCCTGCTGCTCGCCGACCGCGCCCTGGTGATGGAGAACGGCGTGATCGCCCACGACAACCCCGTCGCACTGCCGCGCCCCCGCGATCCGGGTGACCCCCGGTTCGCCGAACTGCGGTCCCGTCTGCTCGATCAGCTCGGCGTGGACAACCACCCGGCCGCCCAGGCGGCCTGACGACCTCTCGACCCTGCGACCTCCCGACCTCTTGACCTCTCGCGCTCGTTCCGAACGGAAGAAACGACCTCCCATGAAACGCTTCGCCCCCGCCCTGCTGCTCCCGCTCGCCCTTCTGCTGACCGCCTGCGGCGGGTCGTCCGCGGCCGACGACTCCTCGGGCTCGTCGAACACCTCGGGTGGCCTGGGGAGCGTCACGCTCAACGTCGGTGACCAGAAAGGCGGTTCCGAGACGATCCTGCGGGCCGCCGGGGAACTGGAGAAGGTCCCGTACAAGATCAAATGGTCGACCTTCACCTCCGGGCCACCCCTGCTCGAAGCGGTCAACGCGCGGGCCGTGGACATCGGCGGGGTCGGCAACACCCCGCCGGTCTTCGCGGCGGGCGCCCACTCGAAGGTCACGGTGGTCGGCGCCTCGCACGGCTCGTCCGCCGGTGAGGTCATCGCGGTGCCCAAGGGCTCGGATCTGACGTCGGTGGCCGACCTCAAGGGCAAGTCGGTGGCGGTCGCGCAGGGCAGTTCCGCCCACTTCCAGCTGGTGGCCTCACTCGCGAAGGCGGGCCTGAAGCTCACCGACGTCAAAGTCAGCTATCTGCAGCCGGCCGACGCCCTGGCGGCGTTCAGCCGGGGCCGGGTGGACGCCTGGGCCATCTGGGACCCCTACACCTCGCAGATCCTGCGCAACACCGGCGCCCGGGTGCTGACCACCGGGGACGGCGTCGTCAACGGGCTGTCCTTCCAGGTCGCCGCGCCCGCGGCACTGGCGGACAAGAACAAGTCCCAGGCGATCGGTGACTACCTCGGCCGGCTGCGCCGGGCCCAGGACTGGGCGTTCAAGCACCCCGAGGAGTGGGCGAAGGTCTGGTCGAAGGAGACCGGGCTGCCCTACGCCGTCGCGCTGGACGCGGTGAAGCGCAGCAGTGGAACCCGGGTGGCGGTCGCCGTGGACGACGCCGCGATCGCCTCCGAGCAGAAGATCGCCGACACCTTCGCCGATCTCCGGCTGATCCCGAACCACTTCACGTTCAAGGACTTCGTCGACCAGCGCTTCAACACCGGTCTGCCGGCGTCGAACACACCGGCTCGCACCTTCGGAAAGGCCTCCTCCTGATGTCCGTGCACCTGCACTGGTTCCTTCCCACGGGCGGCGACGGCCGGACCCTGGTCGACCGCCACGCCTACACCGACGGCGGCATCAAGCGCTCGCGGATCACTCCGATCAGCGGGGTCCGCGCGCCCGACATCGACTACCTGGCGCAGATCGCCCGCGCCGCGGACCAGTTGGGCTTCGAGGCCGTCCTGACGCCGACCGGCACCTGGTGCGAGGACGCCTGGCTGACGACGGTGGCGCTCTCGCAGCACACCGACCGGCTGAAGTTCCTGGTGGCGTTCCGGCCCGGTGTCATCTCGCCGGTGCTGGCGGCGCAGATGGCCGCCACGTACCAGCGGATCACCCGCGGCCGGCTGATGCTGAACGTCGTGACCGGCGGTGACTCCACCGAGCAGAAGCGCTTCGGCGACCATCTGGACCACGACAACCGCTACGCCAGGACCGACGAGTTCCTGACGGTGGTGCGCGGGGCCTGGGAGGGCAAGCCGTTCGACTTCCACGGCGAGCACTACCAGGTGGAGGGCGGCCTGGTGGCGCTGCCGCCCGAGCCGCGCCCGCCGGTCTTCTTCGGCGGCTCGTCGCCGGCCGCGGGACCGGTCGCGGCCCGGAACGCGGATGTCTATCTGACCTGGGGGGAGCCGCCCGAGCAGGTCAAGCAGAAGATCGACTGGATCCGCGGGCTCGCGGAGGCGGAGGGCCGCACGGTCAGGTTCGGCATCCGGCTGCACGTCATCTCGCGCGACTCGTCGAAGGACGCCTGGGTGACCGCGAACCGGCTGCTGGACGACCTCGACGACGACACCGTCGCCGCCGCCCAGCAGGCCCTCGGCAAGAGCGAGTCGGTCGGCCAGCAGCGGATGCTGGCCCTGCACGGCGGCTCCCGCGACAAGCTGGAGATCTCCCCCAACCTGTGGGCCGGGGTGGGGCTGGTGCGCGGCGGCGCGGGAACGGCGCTGGTGGGCAACCACGCCGAGGTCGCGGACCGGATCGAGGAGTACCACGCCCTGGGCGTCGACCACTTCGTGCTCTCCGGCTACCCGCACCTGGAGGAGGCGTACTGGTTCGGCGAGGGCGTGACGCCCGAGCTGGCGGCACGCGGACTGCTCGACACCGTCCCCGGCTCCCCGCTGGCCGGGGTCCCGGCCACGAACGGCCGTCCGGCGTCCGCGCCGGGCGGTGCGCCGCTGCTGCTCGCCGGGGGGCGTTGAGCGGCGGCGGAGTTCACGGCTGCCCGTCCGCCGGGAGATCGTTCCCGGCGGACGGGCAGCCGCTTCCCGATTGGTCTGGACCATTTGCCCGCTGTCGGGATACCCTCCCACTGCCGCCGCGCGCCAAAGGGGGACAGCCGACGTGAACACCTTGCACCGTATCGCCGCGCTGGTCGACGCCTGCCTGCTCCCCGCCTGCCGCAGCGAACGGCTGCCGGACTGGATACGGCTCGGGCTCGACCGGGGGATGCCGGGAGTGGTCGCCTACGCGAGCACTCCTGACGCCTCCCGCCGGATCACCGACGCGCTGCACGAGCGGCTCCCGGACGGCCTCACCGGCCGCCCGGGCGGAGCACCGAGCCCTCGCGCCAACGATTCCGGAACCGGTGGCAGCGGCAGTTCCGCGGCCGCCGAACTGGTGGGCCTGGGAGCCAACTTCCATCTCGGCGTCCGGCCGGCGCTGCGCGCCGACGAGACCCGCGTCTTCGTGACCGATCTGCAGGCGCACGGGGTCGCCGCGGCCCTCGGCCCCTTCCCCGGCGAGGGCCCGCTGCGACCGTTCGCCGAAGGGGCCGCCGCCGGGGTGCGGGCGATCACCGCCGGACGGACGCCCGTTCCGGGCGGCGACGGCCTCCCGGCGACCCTCAGCGGCCAGGCCGTGACGGGCGTGCTGCGCGGCGACCTCGGGTACGGCGGGGTGGTGGTCAGCGACGCCCTCGACGCCCCGTCGATCGTCAACGGCTGGGGCGTGCCGGGCGCGGCCGTGCTGGCCTGGATCGCCGGCGTCGACCTCGTACAGCTCGGCCCGGCGTGCGGTGCGGGGGTGCGCGAGGCGATCCACACCGCCGCCGCCCGCGCGGTGGCCGACGGGGACCTCGCACCCGCCCGGCTGGAAGAGGCCGCCGAGCGGGTGGCCAGGCTGCGGCGCTGGGCGTCGGAGCCGCGGATGCCGGCACCGACGGCCGCGGAACAGGCCGCGGCCTCCTCCTCGACCCCTGTTTCGGCGCACGCTTCGGCCACTCGCCACTGACCCTTCGCGGGAAGCTTTCCGCGCCGCCCACGGTTGGTAGAACCGTGAACGACTTGAGCGGAGTGCACGAGGTCGACGTCGCCGTCATCGGAGCAGGACAGGCGGGCCTGTCGGGCGCGTACTTCCTCAGCCGCGCCGGATTCCGTCCCGACGAGGGCTTCGCCGTCCTGGACCACTCCCCCGGCCCCGGCGGCGCGTGGCAGTTCCGCTGGCCCTCGCTCACCTACGCCAAGGCCCACGGCGTCCACGACCTGCCAGGCCTTCCGCTGGAGGGCGCCGACCCGGCCCGGCCCTCCGCCGAGGTGGTCTCCGAGTACTTCGACCGTTACGAGCGCACCTTCGACCTGCGCGTCCACCGCCCGGTGAACGTATCGGCGGTCCGCGAGGCGGGCGGCGGGCGGCTGCTCGTCGAGACGGACGCCGGAGCGTGGTCCGCCCGCGCGCTGATCAACGCCTCCGGCACCTGGGACCGCCCGTTCATCCCGCACTACCCCGGCCAGGAGACCTTCCTCGGCCGCCAGCTCCACACCGCCGGCTACCGGGGCGCGGCGGAGTTCGCCGGCCGCCGGGTGATCGTCGTCGGCGGCGGGACCTCCGCCGTGCAGCTGCTGATGGAACTCGCCGAGGTCGCCGACACGACCTGGGTCACCCGGCGTCCGCCGCTCTTCCGCGAGCAGCCGTTCGACGAGGACTGGGGCCGCGCCGCGATCGCCCTCGTCGAGGAGCGGGTCAGGGCCGGGCTGCCGCCGCAGAGCGTGGTCAGCGTCACCGGCCTGGCGGCCACCGAGGCGGTCCGCGCCGCGCGGGCGCGCGGGATCCTCGACCCGCTGCCGGCCTTCGACCGGGTCACCGAACACGGCGTCGCCTGGAACGACGGCCGCGAGCTGACGGCCGACGTCATCCTCTGGGCCACCGGCTTCCGCGCGGCCCTCGACCACCGCTCCCCGCTGCGGCTGCGTGAGCCCGGCGGCGGCATCCGGCTGGACGGCACCACCCGCGTCGCGAAGGACCCCCGCATCCACCTCATCGGCTACGGGCCCTCCGCCAGCACCATCGGCGCCAACCGGGCCGGGCGCACCGCGGTCCGCGAGATCCGCGAACTCCTCGCCGGCGGAGCCCGCGGAGCCCGCGGAGCCCGCGGAGCCCGTGAACCGGAGGAGCCCACCCCCGTACGGTCCCCCGCCCTCGCGCACTGACCGCCCGGCCGCGGGGAGCGCTAACCTTCCGCCCATGGTCAACTCGCGCTCGCGGCGGGAGCTCCCCGCCTTCCCCGGCGCCCTCGATACGGCTGCCCCCTGGGCGCTACGAGGCCACTGGAGCACGGCACGCCAGAAAACATCCGATGTCTGCTTCCCACTGCTCCCGCGCTACGGCAGTATGAGCCCATGCGCGTAGCCCTCTTCGTGACCTGTGTGAACGACATGCTCTACCCGGACACCGGGCGGGCCACCGTGGCGCTGCTCGAACGGCTGGGCGTGGACGTCGACTTTCCCCCGGCGCAGACCTGCTGCGGGCAGCCCCAGTTCAACACCGGCTACCGGCACGAGACCGAACCGCTGGTGCACCGGTACGCGGCCGCGTTCGAGGGCTACGACTACATCGTGACCCCGTCGGGTTCCTGTGTGGCCATGGTGCGCGAGAACTACCCGCGGATCGGGGCGAAGGCCGCCGCCGAGGGGCGCGGCGACAGCCTCGCGGAAGCGGCGGCGTCCGTGGTGCCCAGGACGTACGAACTCACGGAGTTCCTGGTGGACGTGTTGAAGGTGACCGACGTCGGGGCGTACTTCCCGCACGCGGTCACCTACCACCCCACCTGCCACGGGCTGCGGGTCCTGGGGCTCGGGCGGCGCCCGCTCGCCTTGCTGGAGAAGGTCGGAGGTCTGCAGCTGCGGGAGCTGGAGGGCGCGGAGGAGTGCTGCGGCTTCGGCGGCACCTTCGCCGTCAAGAACGCGGCGGTGTCCGGCGCGATGGGCGCGGACAAGACCCGGCACATCGCCGGCACCGGGGCGGCGGCCGTCTGCACCGTCGACAACTCCTGTCTGATGCACATCGGCGGCACGCTGGCCCGGGAGGGCTCGCCGGTCCGGCCGGTGCACATCGCCGAGATCCTCGCCGCGACGGAGGAGCACCCCTACCCGATGGAAGAGGTCCGATGAGCGGCACGTATCTGGGGATGCCGGCCTTCCCGGAGGCCGCCGCGAAGTCGACCCAGGACACCCAGCTGCGCGGCAATCTGCGGCATGCGACGCACACCATCCGCGCCAAACGCGCCGTGGCGGTGGCCGAGTTGGACGACTGGCCGCAGCTGCGGGCCGCCGGCGCCGCCGTCAAGGACCGCACGCTGCGCCATCTCGACCACTATCTGGAGCAGTTGGAGACGGCGGTCACGGCCGCGGGCGGCGTGGTCCACTGGGCGGCCGACGCCGCGGAGGCCAACCGGATCGTGACCGACCTCGTCCGCGCCACCGGCGAGACCGAGGTCGTCAAGGTCAAGTCGATGGCCACCCAGGAGATCGGGCTCAACGAGGCCCTCGCCGAGGCCGGCATCCACGCCTACGAGACGGACCTCGCCGAACTGATCGTGCAGCTCGGCGACGATCTCCCGTCGCACATCCTGGTCCCCGCGATCCACAAGAACCGGTCCGAGATCCGCGACATCTTCACCGAGCGGATGGGCGACTGGGGCCGGGCGGCGCCCGCCGGGCTGTCGGACGAGCCCGCCGACCTCGCCGACGCGGCCCGGCTGCACCTGCGGGAGAAGTTCCTGCGGGCCAAGGTCGCCATCTCCGGCGCGAACTTCATGGTGGCCGAGACCGGCACCCTCGTCGTCCTGGAGTCCGAGGGGAACGGCCGGATGTGCCTGACCCTGCCCGAGACCCTCATCTCGGTCGTCGGCATCGAGAAGACCATCCCCACCTGGCGGGACCTGGAGATCTACCTCCAGACGCTGCCCCGCTCCTCGACCGCCGAGCGGATGAACCCGTACACCTCGACCTGGACCGGCACCACGGAGGGCGACGGACCGCAGACGTTCCACCTGGTGCTGCTCGACAACGGCCGCACCGACACCCTCGCCGACACCGTCGGCCGCCAGGCGCTGCGCTGCATCCGCTGCTCCGCCTGTCTGAACGTCTGCCCGGTCTACGAGCGGGCCGGCGGCCATGCGTACGGCTCCGCCTACCCAGGACCCATCGGCGCCATCCTCACCCCGCAACTGCGCGGTACGGCCTCGGCGCTGGACGCCTCACTGCCGTACGCGTCGACGCTGTGCGGCGCCTGCTACGAGGTCTGCCCGGTCGCGATCGACATCCCCGAAGTCCTGGTCCACCTGCGGGAACGGGTGGTCGAGGGCGGAGCGGTGACGCTGCGCGGCACCCGGGCCGTCATCAAGCCGGCCAAGGGGCACGCCGCCGAGCGGGCCGCGATGCGCGCCGCCCGCTGGACGCTCGACCATCCGGCCGCACTCCGCGCCGGCCAGCGGCTGGCCGCCCGCACCCGGCGGCTGCACCCGGCCCGGCTGCCGGGCCCGGGGCGGGCCTGGTCCGCCACCCGCGAACTGCCGGCCGTACCCGCCGAATCGTTCCGTGACTGGTGGCAGCGCACCCGGGGAGAAGGAAAGAACACATGAGCCACCCCAACCCTGTGAGCCGGCCGGGCGGTGCGAGCAGCCGGGAGCGGGTCCTCGGACGGATCCGCCGCGCGCTGGCCGATGTGCCGCGCGACGAGCTCCCCGGCAGCGTCCCGCTGGACCGCGACTATCTGCGGGTGCACGGGACCCGGACCCCGGAGCAGACCGCCGACCTGCTGGCCGTCCATCTCGCGGACTACCGCGCGCTGGTCCACCGGTGCCCGGCCGACGGGCTGGCGGAGCTGATCGCCACGCTGCTCGCCGAGCGCGGCGCCCGCTCCGCCGTCGTTCCCGACGGCCTGCCCGACAGCTGGCTCACCGCCCTCACCGGGGTGGAACTCGTCGCGGACACCCTCGCCCTGACGGCGCGGGAACTCGACGCGGTGGACAGCGTGGTGACCGGTTGCGCCGTGGCCGTCGCGGAGACCGGCACCATCGTGCTGGACGGCTCCGCGGGCCAGGGCAGGCGCCGCATCACGCTCGTGCCCGACCATCACATCTGTGTGGTCCTGGCCCCCGGCCAGATCGTCGACTCGATCCCCGAGGCGATGGAACGCCTCGACCCCGCCCGCCCGCTGACCTGGATCTCCGGCCCCTCGGCCACCAGCGACATCGAGCTCGACCGGGTGGAGGGCGTGCACGGTCCGCGCACGCTGGAAGTGATCCTGGTGGGCGAACCGGCGCGGTGAGCGGCTGATCCGACGGTCTACGCGGACTTGGCGAACTCGGCGGTGGAGAGCCGCTCGTCACGGCGGACCAGCGCCGCGTAGCGGCCGTCGCGTGCCAGCAGCTCGTCGTGGGTGCCGCGTTCGGCGATCCGGCCCGCGTCGAGGACCACGATCTCGTCGGCGTCGCGGACGGTGGAGAGCCGGTGGGCGATGGTGATGGTGGTGCGGCCGGCCGACAGTGCGTCGATGGCTTCCTGGACGGCCTGTTCCGTGCGGGTGTCGAGCGCGCTGGTGGCTTCGTCGAGGATGAGGACCGGCGGGTCGCGCAGGATGGTGCGCGCGATGGCCAGCCGCTGCTTCTCGCCGCCGGAGAAGCGGTAGCCGCGTTCGCCGACGAGGGTGTCGTAGCCGTCGGGGAGACCGGCGATGTGGTCGTGGATCTGGGCGGCCTTCGCGGCGGCGACGATGTCCTCGTCGGTCGCGTCGGGCTTGGCGAAGCGCAGGTTCTCGGCGACCGAGGCGTGGAAGAGGTAGGTCTCCTGGGCGACGACGCCGACCGTTTCGGCGAGCGTGTCGAAGGCGAGGTCGCGGACGTCGACGCCGTCGATCGTGACCCGGCCGCCCGTCACGTCGTAGAGCCGGGGCACCAGATAGCTGAGCGTGCTCTTGCCGGAACCCGTGGAGCCGACGATGGCCAGGCTGCCGCCGGCCGGTACGGCGAGGTCGATGCCGTGCAGCGTGCGGGGGGCGCCGGAGGGGTCGTACGAGAAGTCGACGTTCTCGAAGCGCACGTCGCCGCGGGCGCGGTCCATGCGGACCGGGTCGGCGCGCTCGGTGATGTCGACGGGCAGGTCGAGGTATTCGAAGATGCGCTGGAAGAGCGCCAGGGAGGTCTGCACCTGGACACCGGTCGACAGCAGGCTCACGGTCGGGCGGAACAGTCCCTGCTGGAGCGAGACGAAGGCGACGAGGGTACCGATGGAGATGGCGGGCCCGCCGTTGCTCATGGTCAGGCCGGCGGCCCAGTACAGCAGCGCGGGCATGGCGGCCATGACGATGCCGATGGTGGACATCCGCCACCGCCCGGCCATGTTGGAGCGCACTTCGAGGTCGACCAGTTGCTCGGACTCGTCGGAGAAGGAGCGGGTCAGCGAGTCGGAGCGGCCCATGGTGCGGCCGAGCAGGATGCCGCTGACGGACAGCGACTCGGTGACGATGGCCGACATCGAGGCCATCTGCTTCTGCCGCTGGGTGGTGATCTTCTTGCGCTCACGGCCGACCCGGCGGCTGATCCACACGAAGACCGGGAGCAGCAGCAGCGAGACGATCGTCAGCCGCCAGTCCAGGGCGAGCATCGCGACCACGGAGGCGATGACGGCGGTGAGGTTGGAGACCAGCGAGGTCGCGGTGGACGTCACGGTCGCCTGCATGCCGCCGATGTCGTTGGCGATACGGGACTGCACCTCGCCGGTGCGGGTCCTGGTGAAGAAGGCGAGCGACATGCGCTGCAGCTGCTCGTAGACCGAGGTGCGCAGATCGTGCATGACGCGCTGGCCGACGGTGGTCGAGATCAGGGTCTGCAGCACGCCGAAGACGCTGGTGACGACGGCGGTGGCGATCATGCCGAGGGCGAGCAGGCTGAGCAGCCCGGTGCGGCCCTGCGGGATCGCGGTGTCCAGGATCGCCTTCAGCAGGAAGGGCGAGGCGACCGAGACGAGGGAGGAGAGGGCGACCAGCACGCCCACGAAGGCGAGCTTGCCGCGGTAGGGACGGAAGAGCCGCACGATGCGGCGTACGTCGGTGGGTGTGTCGGGGTCCTTGGGCGGTGGCGTCCACCGTGTTTTGTCGGGGTGCAAAGGGCTCCTCGGGAGGTTGCTGGAGGTCGGTGCCGGTTCGGGCCGGCGGTGTCGGAACAGTGCCCGCACAGACCGCCGGGCCGGGCCGACTTTAGGAGTGTAAGTCATTGTTACCTATGTTCACAATGACTTACATCCTGATATCCTTGGGCCATGGATCCCCGCACCACCCCCGCGCCCGAACCCGCCGCTGAGTCCGCGGCGGAGTCCGCCGCCGCCGAGACCACCGGCCGCCTCGCCGACCAGCTGCTCAATCTGACCAAGCGCCTCCACCGGGCCCAGCGCCGGCACCTGGAGCCGCTCGGCATCACCCCGGCCCAGTCCCGGCTGCTGCGGACCGTCGCGCACAGCGAGGCCCCGCCGCGGATGGCGGACCTGGCCCGGCGGCTGGATGTCGTTCCGCGTGCGGTGACCACGCTGGTGGACGCGCTGGAGACGCACGACCTGGTGCGCAGGATCCCCGACCCCGCCAGCCGCCGGGTGATCCGTATCGAGCTGACCGAGGCCGGCGGCGCGACGCTGCACCGGCTGCGGCTGGCCCGCCGGGCCGCCGCCGAGGATCTCCTCGCCCCGCTGGACACCCCCCAGCGCGAGGCGCTGACCGCGCTGCTCGCCACCCTGGACGCGGCGGCGCCCCCTCGGCCGCGCTGCTGAA
Organism: Streptomyces sp. H39-C1; assembly: GCF_027158125.1. Classification (NCBI taxonomy): domain Bacteria; kingdom Bacillati; phylum Actinomycetota; class Actinomycetes; order Kitasatosporales; family Streptomycetaceae; genus Streptomyces; species Streptomyces sp. H39-C1. The sequence continues at coordinate 48,440 of NZ_JAPVLS010000043.1, read as the reverse complement.
GCGCGCCCGAGGGGGCGTCGTGGTGGAACTCACCCGGCGGCGTTCCCTCCGCCGGGAGGAACCGCGAACCGCCGGCGACCGCTAGCGCTGGGACGGCATGCGGTGGCCGGCGCCGTTCTCGGAAGGCACCTGCTGGACCACTGCGGTGCAGGCGCTGCACCGGCGGGCGGCCTGGGGTATCGGGGTCAGGCACTCCGGGCACTCACCCATCGGCGCCGCGGCGGCCTTCGGGAAGAACCGCTCCTGCATCCGGTTCATCGGCAGGATGACCAGGAAGTAGATCACCGAGGCGACGATCACGAAGCTGATCGTCGCGTCGATGAAGGCGCCGTACGGGAACGTCACTCCCGAGACGGTGAACGCCTTGCGGGAGTAGTCGCCGGAAGCTCCCGACATGAGCCCGACGACCGGGGTCAGGAACGCCTTGACGAAGCCGCTGACCAGTGCGGTGAAGGCCGCACCCACCACGATGCCGACCGCGAGTTCGACGACGTTGCCGCGCAGCAGGAACGTACGAAAGCCCTTCATAACTCAGGAATCCCCTCTGTGATCACGAAACTGGAATGTGCCAGTCTCCCCTGATCCTGACCGCCTGCCCACCATCACCCGCGCCAGTTGTCGCTGAGTGACACCTTTCCGCTCGCGGGCACCGTGGCGGTCCGGTTGGCACCGGTCTCCCAGGTCGCGTTCCCGGCGGCGTCCTTGCGTAGGTACTTGTACTCGAACGACGTGCCCGCGCCCAGCGCGACGTCGAGCTTCCACACCGGGTAGGCGGCCGACGAGAGCAGCAGGGCCTTGCCGGTGTCCCAGTTGCCGAGGGTGGCGTTGTTGCCCGTGACGTAGATGTTCTGGCCCGGCGTGGTCGTGGCGTTGACCGCGAAGGAGGCGCCGGAGGCCGGGTCGGTGGTCCCGCCGCCGCCCGTGCCGCCGCTGGCGCAGGTCGCCCCCGTGTAGAGCGCCACCGCGTCGTTGGCGCCGATGGTGGCCGTGAACCGGCCGTCGGAGCCGACGGTGTAGCTGGTCCCGGAGTGCTGGACGTCGCAGTAGCTGCCCGCCGGCAGCGACGTGGTGTACGTCCGGGTGAGCGCGCCGCTCTCGTGGTTGATCGCGACGAAGCCCTTGCTGCCGCGGCCGAACGCGATGGCGTTGTTGCCGTTGGACCACCAGTTGGTCACCGCGGTGCCGGAGACGGCGTTGCGGAAGCCGACCATGCCGGCGATCTGCGGCCAGGCGTGCTGGCACTTCCATCCGTCGGCGTAGCAGGCGTTGACCGTGCCGCCGTTGGGCGGCCCCGCGTCGTTGTCCGAGAACTCGTAGCCGGAGTAGACGTTCGGCGAGCCGTAGGGCCAGGCCAGCAGGTAGACGTTGGCGAGGGTGTAAGTGGCGCCCGCCTTGTAGTTGAGGGTCGAGCCGTTGCGCTCGGTGTCCCAGTTGTCGGTGAAGGTCCGCGCGTTGACGCTGGGCAGATAGCCCCAGGAGGCCCCCCAGTTGCTCAGGGACGACAGCTTCTCGCTCGTGAAGATCCGCTTGAGGTCGGTGGCGGCGCGGAACTCGTCCACGTCCCCGGTGCCGGTGTACTCGCCCGGCTGCACCGCTTCACCGGCCCCGTAGATGACCTCCTGCGCCCAGTAGACGCCCGGGTTGCTGAGCTTGGACTTGATGGCGGCGAGGTCGCCCGCCGCGATGTGCTTGGCCGCGTCGATCCGGAAGCCGTCGGCGCCCAGTGCGATCAGGTTGTTGAGATAGCCGGCGATCGTGGAGCGGACGTAGTCGCTGCCGGTGTCCAGGTCCGCGAGCCCGACGAGCTCGCAGTTCTGGACGTTGTTCCGGTCGGCGTAGTTGGTGATGTTGCTGCGGCAGGTGTGGAAGTCCTGGTCCTGGTAGTAGCCGGGGTAGTTGTACTTCGAGTAGTTCGTGCCGCCGGTCCCGGTGCCGGGGCCGGCCGCCATGTGGTTGATCACCGCGTCGGCGATGACCTTGACGCCCGCGGTGTGGCAGGTGGCCACCATGTGCTGGAACGCGGTGCTGTCACCGAGCCGTCCGGCGATCCTGTAGCTGACCGGCTGGTACGAGGTCCACCACTGGGCGCCCTGGATCTGCTCCTGGGCCGGGGAGACCTCCACGAAGCCGTAGCCGGCCGGGCCGAGGGTGTCGGTGCACGCCTTGGCGACGGAGTCGAAGCGCCACTCGAAGAGGGTGGCGGTGACGTCCTTGCTGCCCGGCGGGGTCGCCTGCGCCGGCTGCTGGGCGGCGACGGTGAGGCCGGTCGCGGCGAGCAGTGCGGCGAGCGCGCCGTGCAGGGCCCGGGATCGGCGGGAGGAGCGGAAGGTCCGGGATGGCGTGGATGGCGTGGGTGTTCGGGGTACCCGGGATGTGCGGGATCGCATGAGCGGCTCCTCCGGAGTGCGGGCACAGCTGTGCCCTCGAAGGCAGCCCGCGCCAAGCCGCCGGGTGGGGGTGCGGAACCCCGCGTCCCACGGGGTTCCGCCGAGGAGCTTCCCGCCGTGGCTGTGAGCACGTCAAGAGACCGGTGGAAACATTTTCAACTACTTGCGGAAACCTCTTCCAAACGCCTGCACGCGCCGGTTCAACGGATCGTGCGGTCCTCCGTCAGCGCGCCCTGCGCGGTCGCGATCCGGCGGTCGTAGCAACCGCCGGGAGCGTCCGAGCCGAGTATCCGGTAGTGCTCGGACGAGGTGCCGGTGGCGTGCCGCTGCTCGCGCGGCACATTGAGGGTGAAGGACGCGTCGCCCTGGTAGACGTCGCCCAACAGTGACCTGCCGACGGTCCGGCCCCCGCGTGTCACCACGGTGTCGGCGCGGTCGCCGAGCAGCATCACCGTACGCAGCCGGTCGGCCGCGCCGACCGACGTACGGCCGTCCATCGTGTACGCGCGGCGTACCGCGGTGCTGGTGGCCGGGCCGTGGCCGGCCGTGGTCACCGTCGCGTCGTCGGTCCACCGGGCGGTCAGCGCGTCGGTGCTCTCGTCGGCGTTCCACCGGTGGGTGGAGGTGGCGGACAGCGCGCGGCGGACGGTGGTGGCGACGCGGCCGTGCGACGTGTCGACATAGCCGGAGACCGTCAGGCTGTGGCTGCCGGTCGCGTCGAGGGCCCGTTCGTCACCGGGCCGGTAGGAGGTGGAGGTGTCCGGGGTGCTCTCCTGGTGCGCGGTCAGAGCGCCCGGCACATGAGCGCGGTGCTCGTCCTGCCAGACCAGCACGTTCGTCGGCACGCTCCAGCCGCTCTGGCCCGCGGGCACGCCCAGCACCGAGACCTCGACGCGGTGTGCCTTCCCGTCGTTGAGCAGGCCGGCGTACGGCGTCAGGTCGTACTCGACGGGTTTGACGTCGAAGGCGCGCGGGCCCGGGATCACGTACCAGAGGAAGGGATTGGACCAGCCGCCGGTCCACACGGTCGGGAACGGCGCGGCCATCCCCGCCAGTTGGCCGTCCACCCGCAGCTGCACCTCCCGGTAGGGACCACCGGCCTGGCAGGAGTACGGCACATCGGCGGGCACCGCCAGGTACCAGAACTCCTCGCAGCCGCCGCCGGATCCGGTGGCGTACACCTCGGCGACGATGCGCTCGCTGTTGCGCGGCGTGGTGAGGTCGCCGACGAGCGCCGTGCCCTCACTGTGCGAACCGGCCAGAGTCAGCACCTGGTCCGGCGCGGCTCCCGCCGGGTCCCCGCCGCCCGCTCCGCGTGCCGGGTAGAACGTCAGCGAGACCTTGACGTCGATCACGCCGGTGTACGTGTCGTTGACGACGTTGCCGATGAGCATCTCGACCGGCTGCGGGCCGCGCAGCGCGGCCGCGTACCGCGTGACGTCCTTCTCGACCTTCCAGGCGATGCCCTCGGGCGACGGTTCGGGGGTCGAGGTGTCCAGCACCTCCACGCCGCCGATCCGCAGATAGCCCAGCCGGTCGTACTGCCGCCCGGCGACCTGGCCGTCCAGCCGCAGCACGACCTTGCTCCAGCGGTCACCACAGCCGCGCGGCGGGGTGTACGTGCTCGTGTACGGCGTGAAGTCCCTGAACTGCGCCGCCACGATCTGGGTGGTGCAGGACGGGCCGCCGGGGGTCCTGATGGGCGGGGCGGCCGTCAGGGGGTCGTGCCAGTCGGTGCCGAACTCTGCCGGGGGCGCGGTGGTGGCCGCGGCCGCCGGGCCCGCGAAAAGCGCGAACCCCACTGCCGCGGCGAGCGCCGCGAGTATCCGTCTTCCCACGCGGTGGTGCCTCCTCGTCATGCGATGACCACGAAGTACAGCGCACAGCTTGGCCCGGTCGGGCGCCGCGCGACAGACCGCCTCGCCCGCGGGACGGCCCCGCCGGCGACCTTGGCCGATACCGGACTATTCCGGGCGTGGCGGCCGTAAATCGGTTGACCCGGTACGTGCGGTGACGCGAACCTTGCACGTCTTCGCACCCCCCATCCAGAGCATCTCGGGACGTCATGTCGCTTCGCCAACTCCCCTTCCAGGACCCCGGTGTCCCCGACGTCAGATCGGGATTCCGTTTCCTGCTCTGGCTGGAGAAACGCCAGCTGCGCGGGCAGCTCACAGCCGCCGCGTGGGGCACTCTGCTGATGGCGTCCATCGCACTGTTCCCGGCAGCCGTCGGCCTGGCCGTGCAGGCGGTCGTCGACCATTCCGGCCGGCGGCTGGCGCTGTCCGGTGGGCTGATGCTGGCGCTCGGCGGACTCAGCGCGCTCGGCGACACCATGCTGCACCGCACCGCGGTGACCAACTGGATCACCGCCGCCGCCCGCGTCCAGCAGCTGCTGAGCCGCAAGACCGTCGAACTGGGCTCGGTGCTCACCCGGCAGGTCGCGGCCGGCGAGATCGTCACCGTCGGCGCGGGCGACGTCGAGAAGATCGGCTGGTTCGTGGAGGCGTTCGCCCGCTTCACCTCCGCCTTCCTCGCCACCATCGGCATCGCGGTGGCCCTCGCCTTCTACCAGCCGGAACTCGGCCTCATGGTGGCCGCCGCCATCCCCGTCCTGGCCCTCGCCGTGCTGCCGCTGCTGCCGGCGGCGACCAAGCGCGCCGACGTCCAGCGGGAGAAGGCAGGCAAGGCCACCGAGCTGGCCTCCGACACCGTCGCGGGTCTTCGGGTGCTGCGCGGTATCGGTGGCGAGGAGCTGTTCCTCGACCGGTACCGCAAGGCCTCGCAGGAGGTCCGTACGGCCGCCGTGCACAGTGCCCGGATGTGGGCGCTGATCAGCGCCGTACAGGTGGTCCTGCCAGGACTGCTGCTGGTGGGGGTGGCCTGGTACGGGGCGGTCCTCGCGCTGGACGGCAGGATCTCGGTCGGAGAGCTGGTGACCGTGTACGGGACCGTCGCCTTCCTGATGTTCCCGCTGCGGCACTTCGAGGAGATCGCGATGGCGTGGTCCTTCTCCCGGCCGTCGGCGAAGCGCGCGGCGCGGGTGCTGGCGCTGGTGCGGGGCGTGGAGCCGGATACATCTCCGTCACTTCCTTCAGCTCCTTCGCCTGATGTGTCTCCTTCCGGTGATCTGTACGACCCGGAGACCGGTCTGCTCGCTCCTGCCGGGCAGCTGACGGCAGTCGTGTGCGGGGACCCGGACGCCGCCGGGCGGCTGGCCGACCGGCTCGGCGGGCACAGCCCGGACCGGGTGGCCGGCCAGTCCTCGGTCCTGCTGGGCGGCACGGCGCTCGACGAGCTGCCGCTGGCGGCGGCGCGCGCCGCCGTACTGGTGCAGGACAAGGACCCGGTGCTGCTCTCCGGCACCCTGCACGAGCTGCTCGACGTACCGTCCTCCGGCAACGTTTCCGCCACCGACGCCCTGACGGCCGCCCAGTGCGGAGACGTGCTGCAGGCGCTCGCCCAGGCCTCGGTGGACGACTCCGGTGATCCGATGCGGACCCGGATCACCGAGCGCGGACGCTCCCTGTCGGGCGGCCAGCGCCAGCGGCTGGCCCTGGCCAGATCGCTGGTCGCGGACCCGGAGGCGCTGGTTCTGGACGAGCCGACGTCGGCTGTCGACTCGCACACCGAGGCCCGTATCGCGCGCGGCCTCAAGGGGATCAGGGCGGACCGCACCACGGTGGTGTTGACGTCGAGCCCACTGCTGCTCGACCGCTGCGACCTGGTGGTCTTCATCGCCGACGGTGCGGTGGCGGCCACCGGAACCCACCACGAGCTGCTGCGCGCCGACCAGCAGTACCGCGCCGTGGTCACCCGCGAGACCGAGGAGCCGGCCGGTGTGACCGCCGCTGTGAACGGCGGCGTCACGGCCGCTGTCACCGCTGAAGGCCCGTCCGTGGTCCCGTCCGGGGCCGTGGAGAACACCAGGATCGAGGAATCCGCATGATCGGCGTGAAGCCACCGGAGCACGATCCGGACGCGCCGCAGCAGACGACGACGCTGCCGGTCGGTTCGCCGGCCACCGTACGCACCTACGTGACCGAGTTGGCCCGCCGCCACCGCGGCGCCTTCACCCTGCTGGTCGCCGTCAACACGGTCGCCGTGGTCGCCTCCATGGTCGGGCCCTATCTGCTGGGACAGCTGGTCGAGGACCTGTCGGCCGGGCGCCGGGAGCTGCATCTGGAGCTCACGGTCGGGCTCTTCCTCGCCGCACTCGCCGTCCAGGCAGGATTCGTCCGGCTGGTCCGGCTGCGCGGTGCGATCCTCGGTGAGCGGATGCTGGCCGACCTGCGCGAGGACTTCCTCGTCCGGTCCGTCGGGCTGCCGCCCGGCGTCCTGGAGCGGGCCGGTACCGGCGATCTGCTCTCCCGGATCACCACCGACATCGACCGGCTGTCGAACGCCATGCGCGAGGCCGTGCCGCAGCTGGCCATCGCCGTGGTGTGGGCCGCGCTGCTGCTCGGCGCGCTCGCCGTCACTTCTCCCCCACTGGCGCTGTCGGTGCTGGTCGCCCTGCCGCTGCTGCTGGTCGGCTGCCGCTGGTACGTCCGGCGCGCACCCGCCGGCTACCGCTCCGAGGCCGCCGGGTACGCGGCCGTCGCCGCCTCGCTCGCCGAGTCGGTCGACGCCGGCCGGACCATCGAGGCGCACGGGCTGGGCGCCCGCCGGATCACGGACTCCGACGAGCGGATCAGGACCTGGGTCGGCTGGGAGCGCTACACGATGTGGCTGCGCAGCGTGCTCTTCCCGGTGATCAACCTGACGCACACCCTGATCCTGGCGTCGGTGCTGATGATCGGCGGGACCTTCGCGCTGCACGGCTGGGTGTCGGTCGGCGAACTGACCACCGGGGCGCTCTACGCCCAGATGCTCGTCGACCCCGTCAACCTGATCCTGCGCTGGTACGACGAGCTGCAGGTCGCCCAGGTATCGCTGGCACGGCTGGTCGGGGTCCGCGAGGTCGAGGAGCACGAGTCGGACGAGCACGTCATCCCGGACGGCCGCGACATGCACGCCGACGAGGTGCGCTTCGGCTACCGGGAGGGCAGCGACGTGCTGCACGGGGTGTCGCTGCGGCTGCGGCCGGGCACCCGGCTGGCGCTGGTCGGGCCTTCGGGCGCGGGCAAGTCCACCCTCGGGCGGCTGCTCGCCGGAATCTACGCGCCGCGGACCGGCGAGGTGACGCTCGGCGGGGCCGAGCTGGCCCGGATGCCGGCCGAGCGGGTACGGCGGCATGTGGCGCTGGTCAACCAGGAGCACCACGTCTTCGTCGGCTCGCTGCGGGACAATCTGCGGCTGGCCCGGTCCGGGGCGGACGATCCCGAGCTGTGGGACGCGCTGGTCTCGGTGGACGCCGACGGCTGGGCGCGGGCGCTGGACGACGGTCTGGAGACCGAGGTCGGCTCCGGCGGCTCCACCCTCACCCCGGCACAGGCCCAGCAGGTGGCCCTGGCCCGGCTGGTGCTCGCCGATCCGCACACCCTCGTGCTGGACGAGGCGACCTCGCTGCTGGACCCGCGGGCCGCCCGGCATCTGGAGCGTTCGCTGGCGCGGGTGCTGGAGGGCCGCACCGTGATCGCCATCGCGCACCGGCTGCACACCGCGCACGACGCGGATGTCATCGCGGTCGTCGAGGAGGGCCGGATCAGCGAGCTGGGCAGCCATGACCAGCTGGTCGAGGCGGACGGGGCGTACGCGGCCCTGTGGCGCTCCTGGCACGGCTAGGAGCGGCCCGCCGCTTCCCGTTCCCGGGTTCCGTGCCCGCCGCCTGCTCGGCGGCGGGCACGGAACCGGGGGCGTCAGCCGAGGAAGCCCAGAGCGCCCAGTGCCCCGACTCCACCGAGCAGGAAGAACGCCGGGGTGAGCACCTTGATCTCGACCCAGCTGCCGGCCCGGAACCGCATGAACTTCGGCGGCCCCATCGGGTACCAGCGCTTGCGGCCTATCGGGATGGGCCACAGGATCGGGCAGCCGGACACGGTCAGGGCGTCGCCGATGCAGTGCACGAGCGAGCCCAGCACGATCGGGATGCCGATCCACAGATAGTGCTGGCCGGGCTCGGTGAAGAGCCAGTCCTTGCCGTTGCCCGGGTCGTCCAGGACATCGGCCAGGACCCAGGCGCCGGTCGCCCCGAGAAGCCAGACCAGCACATCGCTGGAGGCACGGGCCTGGCGCCACAGCAGACCCTCGACGGCCAGCACCATATGGACGAAGAGGATGCCGAGCACCGCCCAGCGCCCGCCGAAGAGCGCCGCCGCCGAGCAGGCGCCGCCGATCAGGGCGGCCCACAGCCAGGTGTGCGTCAGGGTGCGGTGGCCGCCGGTACGGCGCGGGTCGCCCTTCATACGGGTGGCCTTGTAGGTGGCGTACGACAGCTTGTCGATGATCTCGCACAGCGCTTTGGAGATGGGCCCGAAAGCGCGCGATATGGTCGCCGCCTTGTGGTCCAGGTCCGGAGCGAGAGCGGCGCCGGCGCAGATCAGGGCGCCGACGACAAGCGTCGGCCACGGCATGGGGTGGTCGAGCGCGGCCGCGCCCGCCCCCACCCCCAGCCATGCCGCCGCTCCGGAAAGTGAATGTGCCGGTCCCATCATGTGTGGTGCCCCGCCCCTTTCGGCCCGCCCGCAGGCGGAGTTGACGCCCAGTCGACGGCACACCATACCGTTGGCGATCTTCCGTATTACCGCCGGTTCCGCCGCGGGGCCCGAAGCCAGGCAAGATGGTGGGGTGACCCTCATTGATCAGCTGCCTCCCGAGGCCGACCCCGATGCCCTGTACGAAGCCTTCTCGACCTGGGCGGAGAGCCAGGGCATCACCCTCTACCCCGCTCAGGAGGAGGCGCTGATCGAGGTCGTCTCCGGGGCGAACGTGATCCTTTCGACCCCGACCGGCTCCGGGAAGAGCCTGGTCGCGGCGGGGGCGCACTTCGCCGCGCTGGCGAAGGACCAGGTCACCTTCTACACCGCTCCGATCAAGGCGCTGGTGTCGGAGAAGTTCTTCGACCTCTGCAAGCTCTTCGGCACCGAGAACGTCGGCATGCTGACCGGCGACGCCTCGGTGAACGCGGACGCACCGGTCATCTGCTGCACGGCCGAGGTGCTCGCCTCGATAGCGCTGCGCGACGGCCGGAACGCCGATGTCGGCCAGGTCGTCATGGACGAGTTCCACTTCTACGCGGAACCGGACCGCGGCTGGGCCTGGCAGATCCCGCTGCTGGAGCTTCCGCAGGCCCAGTTCGTGCTGATGTCCGCGACCCTCGGCGACATGTCCCGCTTCGAGGAGGACCTCACCCGCCGCACGGGACGCCCGACGACCGTCGTGCGTTCCGCGACCCGGCCGGTGCCGCTCTCCTACGAGTACGTGACGACACCACTGACGGAGACGCTGACGGAGCTGCTGGAGACCCGGCAGTCGCCCGTCTACATCGTGCACTTCACCCAGGCGGCGGCCGTCGAGCGGGCGCAGGCACTGATGAGCATCAACATGTGCACACGCGCCGAGAAGGACGCCATCGCCGACCTGATCGGCAATTTCCGCTTCACCACCACCTTCGGCCGCAATCTCTCCCGGTTCGTCCGGCACGGCATCGGCGTGCACCACGCGGGCATGCTGCCGAAGTACCGGCGGCTGGTGGAGAAGCTCGCGCAGGCGGGCCTGCTGAAGGTCATCTGCGGTACTGACACCCTCGGTGTCGGCGTCAACGTGCCGATCAGGACCGTGCTCTTCACCGCCCTGACGAAGTACGACGGCACACGGGTCCGCACCCTGCGGGCCCGGGAGTTCCACCAGATCGCCGGGCGGGCCGGCCGTGCCGGGTTCGACACCGCGGGCTTCGTCGTCGCGCAGGCGCCCGAGCACGTCATCGAGAACAAGAAGGCCGTCGCCAAGGCCGGGGACGACCCGAAGAAGCTCCGCAAGGTGGTCCGCAAGAAGGCTCCCGAGGGCTTCGTCAACTGGTCCGACGCGACCTTCGAGAAGCTGATCGCCTCCGACCCCGAGCCGCTCACCTCCCGCTTCCGGGTCACCCACACCATGCTGCTGTCGGTGATCGCCCGGCCGGGCAACGCCTTCGAGGCGATGCGGCACCTGCTGGAGGACAACCACGAGTCGCGGCGCAACCAGCTGCGGCACATCCGGCGGGCCATCGCCATCTACCGTTCCCTCGAGGCGGGCGGCGTCGTGGAGCGGCTGGCCGAACCGGACGCGGAGGGCCGCATCGTCCGGCTCACCGTCGACCTCCAGTCGGACTTCGCGCTGAACCAGCCACTGTCGACGTTCGCGCTGGCCTCCTTCGAGCTGCTCGACAAGGAGTCGCCGTCGTACGCCCTGGACATGGTCTCCGTCGTCGAGTCCACGCTCGACGACCCCCGCCAGATCCTGGCCGCGCAGCAGAACAAGGCGCGCGGTGAGGCGATCGGGCTGATGAAGGCCGACGGGGTCGAGTACGAGGAGCGGATGGAGCGGCTGCAGGAGGTCACGTACCCCAAGCCGCTGGAGGAACTGCTCTCCCACGCCTACGGCATCTACCGGCAGAGCCACCCGTGGGTGGGCGACCACCCGCTGTCCCCCAAGTCGATCGTGCGCGACATGTACGAGCGCGCCATGACGTTCTCCGAGTTCACCTCGCACTACGAACTGGCCCGCACCGAGGGGATCGTGCTGCGCTACCTGGCGGGCGCGTACAAGGCCCTGGAACACACCGTCCCGGACGATCTGAAGTCCGAGGACCTCCAGGACCTGACCGCGTGGCTCGGCGAGCTGGTGCGCCAGGTCGACTCCAGCCTGCTGGACGAGTGGGAGCAGCTCGCCAACCCCGAGGTCGAGACGGCCGAGCAGGCCGCCGAACGCGCCGACCAGGTCAAGCCGGTCACCGCCAACGCCCGAGCCTTCCGGGTGCTGGTGCGCAACGCCATGTTCCGCCGGGTCGAGCTGGCGGCGCTGGAGAAGTACAACGTGCTGGCCGAGCTGGACGCCGAGTCGGGCTGGGACGCCGACGCGTGGGCGGAGGCGATGGACGCGTACTGGGACGAGTACGACGACCTGGGCACCGGCCCCGACGCCCGCGGCCCGAAGCTGCTGCAGATCGAGGAGCAGCCGGAGCACGCGCTCTGGCGGGTCCGCCAGACGTTCGCGGACCCCAACGGCGACCATGGCTGGGGTATCTCCGCCGAGGTCGATCTGGCAGCTTCCGACGAGGAGGGCCGGGCGATCATCCGTGTGACGACCGTCGGCGAGCTGTGACCGGGCACGACACGAGGGAGTTCCGATGACCAACCCCGCCGAGCGGCTGGTGGATCTGCTCGACCTGGAGCGGATCGAGGAGAACATCTTCCGCGGCCGCAGCCCCGAGGAGCGGCTGCAGCGGGTGTTCGGCGGGCAGGTCGCGGGGCAGGCACTGGTCGCGGCCGGCCGCACCACGGACGGCGAGCGGCCGGTGCACTCGCTGCACGCGTACTTCCTGCGGCCCGGCCGGCCGGGTGTGCCGATCGTGTACCAGGTCGAACGGGTGCGTGACGGCCGGTCGTTCACCACCCGGCGGGTGGTGGCGATCCAGCAGGGTCGCACGATCTTCAATCTGACCGCCTCCTTCCATCAGCCGGAACCGGGCTTCGAGCACCAGATCCCGATGCCCGATGTACCCGAGCCCGAGAGTCTCCCGAAGCTGGGCGACGAGCTGCGCGAGCATCTGGGGGTACTGCCCGAGTCGCTGGAGCGGATGGCCCGCCGCCAGCCGTTCGACATCCGCTACGTCGAGCGGTTGCGCTGGACGCCCGAGGAGATCGAGGGCGCCGAACCGCGCAGCGCGGTGTGGATGCGCGCGGTGGGACCGCTGGGCGACGATCCGCTGGTGCACACGTGCGCGCTCACGTACGCGAGCGACATGATGCTGCTCGACGCGGTGCGGGTACCGGTCGAACCGCTGTGGGGCCCCCGCGGCTTCGACATGGCCTCCCTCGACCACGCGATGTGGTTCCACCGCCCCTTCCGCACCGACGAGTGGTTCCTCTACGAGCAGGAGTCCCCGATCGCGACCGGCGCCCGCGGCCTGGCCCGCGGCCAGATCTACGACCGCTCGGGCCGGCTGCTGGTCTCCGTGATGCAGGAAGGGCTCTTCCGCAAGATCGGCGGCTGACCAGCACCCCACGCGGCAGCGGCAGGCGGCAGCAGGCGCCGCCGTTCAGGGACGCCGGAACAGCTTCTTCCGGCGGCGGGTCCCCGCGCTGTCCCCGGGCCGCTGCAACCGCCAGCCCCGGCGCGGGCGCGGCTCCGGCCCACGCTCGGAACACGGCTCCGGCGCAGGTTCCGGCCGCGGCCGCAACTGCGGTTCGCGCTCGGGTTCGTGGTCGGGTTCGTGCTCGGGACCCGGCCCCGGCTCCGGCTCCGGTCCCACTGCAGGGGCCGGGCGTGGCTCCCGCTCCGCGGCCGGTGCCGGGCGGGGGGCCGGACGGGCCTGCCGGGCGCGGTCGAGAGCCTCGGCCAGGGAGAGCCGGGCCAGGGCGATCTCGTCCGGATGGTCCGCGGTGACCGCCGCGTCGATCAGTTCACGGGAGGCGAACTCTCCGGGCCTGCCCGGTGGCAGACCGGACCGCAACCTGCGCAGATAGGCCCGTTCGTACAGATCCGGCACCACCTCGGCCGCGCCGTCGGTGCCGAGCAGCGCCGCCCAGACCGCCGCCTCCTCCCAGGCGTCGGCCGCGTCCCGCACCAACTGCCCGGCCCTGCGGGCCCGCCAGCCACGTGCCCGGTGGTCCGCGCCGTCATCCAGAGCGCCACGCAGCGTTACCGGCAGCCTGCCGTGCAGCGCTTCAGGATGGTCCCGGGCGTACTGCCCGATCTCGTCGGCCAGATACATCCAGACGACGGCCCGGTAGCGGTTGACGTACCAGCGGACCGGCCGGATGAAGCCGCCCTTCGCCAGCTTGACGAAGCGGTCGCGGCTGACCCCGATGAGCTCCGCTCCATCGCCGCTGCCGACCACGCGCAGCCGGTCGCGCAGCGCCTGCGGGAAGCCCTCGGCCGCTCGCAGCCGGTCGACCTCCTCGCGCATGACGCGCCTGCGGCCCGGCCCGGCCGGTACGGCCCGGACCTCGCCGAGCTGGACGGCCAGCTCGAACTCCCCCGTTTCCAGTTCCAGTTCTTCCCTGGCCCGGTTCATCCCGAGCGCTTCGCCCGCCGGCGCCCCGCCCGCAGGCGATTCCTTACCGACTGCCGCTGCCGCTGCCGCTGCCGCTGCGACGGCGACCCCGACCGCGAGTGACTCCCGTACCACCATGACTTCCCCCACCGCCTCGACTACTGACAGTGACGAATGTAGCGCAGCCCGATGACCCAACCACGTGGCCTGTGGATAACTCCGCCCCCACCGGCACACCGCCTGCGGCAGCAAACATCAACGGCCCGCAGGCTCACCCTCCGGTAGGCGTGATCCCTGGCTGCCGGGGCGCGACCCCGAGGTGCTCGCCCACCCGGTGCACGAGCAGCGTCATCTCATAGGCGACCTGCCCGACGTCGGCCTCCATACCGCTCAGCACCGACAGACAACTGCCGTCGCCGGCCGCGGTCACGAAGAGGTAGCCCTCGTCGAACTCCACCATCGTCTGGCGCACTCCACCGACCCGGAACTGCCGGCCGGCACCCTTCGCAAGGCTGTGGAACCCGGACGAAACGGCCGCCAGATGCTCGGCCGTCGGCCGGTCCAGACTGCCGCTGGCCCCGGTCACCAGGCCGTCGTTGGACAGTACGAGCGCGTGCTGCACATGCGGCACCCGCTCCGTCAGGTCGTCCAACAGCCATGCGAGTCCATTGCCCACCGTCATTCCCGGCCTCCCCGTATCGACTGCGGTACGAGACTGTCCTGAACAGCGCGCTACGGCAAGTCCCCATCGGGTCACGACCGGCATCGGTATCCGGCAGCGGGCCCCACCGGGATGGCCTGCCCGCCCTCACCAACAGCCCCCACCAACAGACCTCACCAATAACCCCACCAGCGGCCCCACCGGTGGGTCCCGTCAGCCGACCCGTCGCAGCTGACGCTCGGCGTGCATCCGTTCGGCGTGCTCGACCAGGGCGATGAGCACGTCCTTGCCGGATTCACGGTCCCGCGCGTCGCACAGCACGACCGGCGTCCCCTCCGTCAGGTCCAGGGCCCGTGAGACGTCCTCGGGCCGGTAGGAGCGCGCGCCGGAGAAGCAGTTGACGCCGACCGCGAAGGGGATGCCGCGGTGCTCGAAGAAGTCGACTGCGGGGAAGCAGTCCTCCAGCCGGCGGGTGTCGGCCAGCACGACGGCGCCCAGCGCGCCGTGGGACAGCTCGTCCCACAGAAACCAGAAACGATCCTGCCCAGGGGTGCCGAAGAGATAGAGCGACAGCCCCGCCCGGATCGTGATCCGCCCGAAGTCCATGGCGACCGTGGTGGTGGTCTTGCGTTCCACCCCACCGGTGTCGTCCACTCCCCGGCCCGCCTCGCTGAGCGATTCCTCGGTGCGCAGCGGCCGGATCTCGCTGACGGCTCCCACCAGGGTGGTCTTGCCGACCCCGAAGCCGCCCGCGACCAGAATCTTCAACGCCAGCGCGGGCTCATCACGCCTGCCCGGTTGTTCAGAGCGCCCGAAGTCCATCGATCACCTCTCGCAGAATGTCTTCGCCGGGAAGTTCGGCGGGCGCCACCGGCCGGCGCACCCGGACCCATCCCAGCGTGAGCAGGTCGCCCAGCAGGACGCGTACGACGCCCACCGGCAGGTCGGAGTCGGCCGCGATCTCCGCGACCGACAGCGGATCGGTCCGGCACAGGGCGAGGATCGTGCCGTGTTCCGGGGCCAGGGCCGGGTCGCCTGCGGCGCCGGGCTCCGCGCCCGGTTCGGCGACGACCTGCGCGATCAGGTCGAGATGCGCGCTGCCGCCGTCTCCCCGGGTCCGGCCGCCGGTCAGGGCGTAGGAACGGACCATCGGGCCCGCCTCGTCGTCGTACCAGCGGCCGTCCATCCGTGCTCAGCCGCCTGCCGTGGTGTCGGAGTCCGGCCGGGCGGGCGTCCGCAGATGCTCGCCGACCTGTTTGACGAGCCGGGCCATCTCGTAGGCGACCAGCCCGACGTCGGCCCCGGCGGTCGCGAAGACCGCGAGGCACGACCCCTCGCCCGCGGCGGCCACGAAGAGGAAGCCGCCGTCCAGTTCGACCATGGTCTGCCGTACGTCACCGGCGGCGAAATGCCGGCCGGCGCCCTTGGCTAGGCTGTGGAATCCGGACGCGACCGCCGCCAGATGCTCGGCGTCCTCGCGGCTCAGCGCCCGTGAGGCGCCCACCGCCAGACCGTCGTTGGACAGGACCACGGCGTGCCGCACCCCGGCCGCCCGGTCCGTCAGCTCGTCCAGCAGCCAGTCCAGCCGGCCGGAACGGTTCGCCTCGATCATGCCGGGTCTCCCTCGTTCGACGCCGGGCGGCCGGCCGGACGGCCACCGCCGCGCGCCCAACCGCTGCGGTACGCGGTCATGATGGCGCGGATCTGCTCAGGAGTACGCCCGCCCGCGTCCTCCGACTCACCGTCCGACCCGTTGCCCGGCGCATGGCCGTCCCGCTCCGGAGCGGGTCGCTCCAGCAGTTGCGGGGCGAGGTTCGCCTTCCGTACCCGGCGCGGCAGATCGTCGTCGCCGTGCGCGGTGCCGTTCGCCGCCGGACCCACGGGGGCGGCCGGTGCGGCAGGACCGGCAGGGCCGGCAGGGCCGGCAGGGCCGTCCGGACCCGGCGGCGGATGCGCGGACGAGGCGGCGGACCCGCGGACCACGACCGGCTCCGCGGACCCGTCGTCCCGCTCGTCGCCGTTCCCCAGCCCCTTGCCGTTCCCGAAAGCTCTACCGTTTCCCAACGCCTTCCCGTTCTCCAACGCCCTGCCGTTCCGCGACTCCGCACCGTTCCGCGACGGAAGCGGCCGGACGACGACCGGGTCCTCGCGGTGGGCGCGCTGGGCGCGGTTGCGCTCGGCGGCGCGGCGGGCGGGGGCCGGGTCGGGAACGTAGCGCTCGATGAGCGCGGTGGGCAGCAGCACGACGGCCGTCGTCCCGCCGTACGGGGACGGGCGCAGCGAGACCTTGACGTCGTGCCGGGCGGCGAGCCTGCTCACCACGAACAGCCCGAGCCGGTCGCTGTCGAACAGGTCCAGTGCCTGGGCGCGGGCGATCCGCCGGTTGGCCTCTTCGAGCGCCCCGCCGCCCATGCCCAGCCCGCGGTCCTCGACCTCCAGCACATATCCGTTGCCGACCTGTTCACCGCTGATCCGCACCTTGGTGTGCGGCGGCGAGAACTGGGTGGCGTTCTCGACGAGTTCGGCGATCAGGTGGGTGAGGTCGGCGACCGCGCCGCCGATGACGGCGGCCTGCGGCAGCCGCCGCACCTCGACGCGCGCGTAGTCCTCCACCTCGGCGACCGCGGCCCGCACCACGTTCTGCAGGGGCACCGGCCGGCGCCAGGCCCGGCCAGGGGCCGCGCCGGACAGGATGATCAGGCCTTCGGCGTGCCGGCGCATGCGGGTGGTGAGGTGGTCGAGCCGGAACAGGTCCTCCAGCTCGCCGGGGTCCTCCGTACGCCGCTCCATGCTGTCCAGCAGCGCGAGTTGGCGGTGGACGAGGACCTGGCTGCGGCGCGCGAGGTTGACGAAGACCCCCGTGACGCCGCTGAGCAGCTCGGCGCGTTCGACGGCGGCGGTGAGCGCGGCACGGTGGACGGTCCGCAGCGCCTCGCCGACCTGGCCGATCTCGTCCGCGCCATGGGTGCCCTGCGGCGCCTCGGCGTCCAGGTCGATCTCCTCGCCCGCGCGCAGCCGGCGCATGGCGGACGGCAGCTTGCGGCGGGCGAGTTCCAGTGCGGTGTTGCGCAGTTCGACGAGTTCGGTGACCAGGGCGCGCCCGATCCGCACCGAGACGATCAGCGAGACGATGACGGCGAGCAGGCCGAGCAGCACCGCCGCACCGGAGGTGCTCGCCAGCCCCCGGATGATCGGGTCGGTGCCGGACGAGGCGGCCGCCGCGCCGCCCGCCGGGTTGTCGATGGCGCGCAGTCCGCCGATGACCGGTCCGGAGGCCGCCGTCCAGGTGCCCGCGGGCGCGGCGGCCGCGGCGCGCGGCCCTGGGTCGGCGCGCAGCACCCCGTCCTCCACGCCGAGCAGTGCGCTGTACGGTGCGGAGCCGCTCAGCCTCTCCCAGGACGAGCGGCCGCCGCCCCCCAGGTCACCGGCCGAGGCGTCGAGCAGCAGCCGCCGGGCCTGTACGGCACCGGTGAAGTCGCGGTAGCGCGGGCCGTCCAGGGTGCCGGTGAGTTCCGCGACGGAGATCAGGGCGTCCTCACGGGCGAGCATCTCGCCCGCCCGCCCGAACTCCAGGGCGACACGGCTGCCGGAGGTCAGGACCGGGTCGGAGCCGGCGGTCAGTACGCCGATGGCGGAGAAGGCGTTCTCGATCGCGTCGCAGTAGCCGCGGTACGTCTCGTCCCAGCCGGCGCTGCGGGCCGTGACCCGTGCCCGCAGCGCGCGCAGCCCGGTCACGCCGTCGATGAACGTCCGCAGCCGGGGCGCGACGTCCGAGGGCAGCCCGATGCCGTCGGCGATCGTGTGGCTGCTCCCCTGCCGCAGCGCGCCGGCCGTCCGGTCGGTGGTGGCGGCGGCGCTGTCGAGCTGCGCCGCGCGGGCGGCGGTCGGGGCGGCCAGGTACAGGGCGGCGGCGCGGCGTTCGGCCTGCAGAGCGGTGACGGAGGCGGCGACGGGGCCGCTGACCTCCTTCTCGACCTGCTGCGTGCGCAGCCGGCCGGAGACGTCCTGGGCGGCGTTGACGGCGGCGAAGGCCCACAGGGCCATCAGCGACACGACGGGCACCATGAGGATGGAGACGATCTTCGCCCGCACCGTCCTCGGCCGCAGCACCAGCCCCGGGACGAACCGCGACCGAACCGGCGGCCCTGCCCCGGGCCGTCGCGGACCACCGGTCCCGGCAGAAACGTTCGCTCCGGCGGAAACGTTCACCCCGGCAGGCGCGTCCGCATCCCCATCCGTCCACGACGGGACATCCGGACCCCCGGAACCCCCCGCCCGGGGTGCGCCCGCGGCCAGGGCCAGCGGTGACATCCGCTCGTCGGCGGGCGGTCCGGCATGCGCGCGGCGGCCGCGCGGAGCGCTCACGCCGCACCCTCCTGCAGCGACTGGGCCGACGCGGAGGCGGCGCTTTCACGGGCGCTCGGGGAGAGCGCGACGAACGCCGACGTCAGGAAGAGGTACGAGCCGAGGCCGACCACCAGGGGGAAGAGGAACGCGGTGGCACTCGCGCCCGGCAGCACCTCGGACGACGGAAGGACCGTCACCCGCACGGCGAACATCCCCGTGTAGTGCATGCTGCTCACCGCCGCGCCCATCACCAGCGACGCCCCGGCCACGACGACCGGCCGGTGCACCGTCAGCGCCGCGTACAGCGCGGCGGTGGCGGCGGCCAGCGCGATCAGTACGGACAGCATGACGCGCACCGGGTCGTAGCCGATGGTGCCGTGCAGCCGCAGGGCCGCCATCCCGACGTAGTGCATGGCGGCGACGCCGAGTCCGGTGGCCAGGCCCCCCGCCAGCAGGGAACGGATGCGGCCCCGCCCGTAGCCGACGATGAACACACCGACGCCCACGACGGCGACGGCGATCAGCAGGCTCAGGACGGTCAGCGGCACGTTGTAGCGGATCTCGGTGCCGGAGACCCGGAAGCCGAGCATCGCGACGAAGTGCATCGTCCAGATGCCGGTGCCGAGCGCGCTGGCCGCGGTCAGCAGCCAGTTGCGCCGGGAGCGGCCGGTCGCGCCGAGCGCCCGTACGGTGCAGCGCAGGCCGAGCGTCGAGCCCACGCAGGCCATCACGTACGACAGCGTCGGGGTCAGCCAGCCGAAGCCGGCTTGGTCCATGTGTCCCATGGGTCCGGGACGCTAGCCCCGTGATGTTCGCAGTCCTTCGGGCAGTTCGGAACCCGACGGTTATTGACCGTCTCGTACGCTGATCCGGCCCCGAACGATCGCGCAACGCTCGAACGTGCGCGCAGGCGGGACGTTTCAGCCACTGCGTGGCGCATACATGATGACGCCCACTCCCACCAGGCAGACCACCGCCCCCACCACGTCGAACCGGTCGGGCCGGTAGCCGTCGGCCACCATCCCCCACACGAGCGAACCGGCGACGAACACACCGCCGTACGCGGCCAGGATCCGTCCGAACTCGGCGTCCGGCTGCAGGGTCGCGACGAACCCGTAGCACCCGAGGGCCACCACACCCGCGACCGTCCAGGCCCAGCCGCGGTGCTCGCGGACGCCCTGCCAGATCAGCCAGGCACCGCCGATCTCCAGCAGTGCGGCAAGGACGAACAGAGCGGCGGAACGCAGCGTGATCATGCGAACATGATGCATGGAGACCGAACGTGAACGAGTCCGCGAATTCTTCGCCGCCAAGGCCGTGGGCTGGGAGAAGCGCTTCCCCGACGACGGTCCCGCCTACGCGGCGGCCGTCGCGGAACTGGGCCTGCGAGCCGGCCGGTCGGCCCTCGACGTGGGCTGCGGCACCGGCCGCGCGCTGCCCCCGCTGCGAGCCGCCGTCGGCCCGGCGGGCACCGTGATCGGCGCCGATCTGACCCCGGAGATGCTGCACGAGGCGACCGCGCTCGGCCGCCACCGTTCCGGCGCGCTGATCGAGGCGGACAGCGCCCGTCTTCCGCTGCGCGACGCCTGCCTGGACGCCGTCTTCGCCGCCGGGCTGCTGCACCATCTGCCGGACGCGGCGGCCGGGCTGCGCGAGTTCGCCCGGGTCACCCGGCCCGGCGGCCGGCTCGCGCTCTTCCACCCGATCGGCCGCGCCGCGCTCGCCGCCCGGCGCGGCCATGAGCTGCACGAGGACGACGTCCGCGCGAAGCCCAACCTCCCCCCGCTGCTGACCGACGCGGGCTGGGAGCTGACGGTGTACGACGACTCCGAGGACCGGTACCTGGCCGTGGCTACGCGGGTGAACTGACCGCTGCCGAACCGGCCCCGGCGATCACCGCGGCGAACGCCTCGGGGTTGTCGAACATCATGTTGTGACCGGCGGCCGCCACCGTCTCGACCCCGACACCCGCAGCCACCAGTTCCGCCCGGCCGTCGACGTCCGGGCTCAACTCCCCCACCAGGAAGGTGCGGGGGATGTCCATGGCCAGCAGCATCGTCCGCATCGTGGGTTCGCTGCCCCGCGCCAGCCGGGTGGCGGTGCGGTGCAGCGCCACCGGGTCGGCGAGCCGCATCGTGGCTCCCCAGATCGGGCCCACCCGCTCCAGCACGGCGGCGAATCCACCGCCGTCCACGAACTCCCGCTCCTCGTACCGCGCGATACCGCTGCTGCCGGCTCCGACCGGCGGGTTCGGGTCGAGGTTGGCCTCGGCGAGCACCAGCCGGGCCACCAGGTCCGGGCGGCGGTGCGCCAGGACGATCGCGACCGCGCCGCCCATGCTGTGCCCGACGACCTCGGCGCCGCTCACACCGGCCGCTTCCAGGACCGCGGCGACCGCGTCGGCATGCTCCTCCAGCGAGTAGCCGAAGTCCGCGGGCCGGTCGCTGATCCCGAATCCGGGCAGATCGACGAAGAGCGAGTGCCGGCCGGCGAGCGCCGGATGCGCCGCGACATGGGCGAAGTACGGCCCGGAGGCCGAGCCGAGTCCATGCAGGTACACCCGCGCGGGGCCGTTGCCGGCCGCCTCCGTCCAGCGGATGAACGGCCGCCGCTCCTCCGCCGTACCGGCCGCTCCCTGTGCCGCCGGCCCGAATTCCGTCTGCCGCATGATCTGACTCCCCTTCGTCTGCGCCGGACAACGCGTCCACCGGACGATGCGACTATACATCGGTGCCGATGTATAGCGCTATCGATGTACACCGCTGCGCGTGACGATGCGGGAGAATGCCCTCATGCTGGAGCTCGCGATCCTCGGTTTTCTGTACGACGCCTCACTGCACGGCTATGAGCTGCGCAAACGCATCGCCGCCCTCACCGGGCACGTCAAGCCCGTCGCCGAGAGCACCCTGTATCCGGCCATCAAACGACTGGAGAAGGCGGGCTGGCTCCGGCGGGAGACACAGCCCGGCGCGGTCGCCGCTCCCCGCCATGTCCTCACCCTCACCGCCGAGGGCCGCACCGAACTGCGGCGGCGGCTGGCCGAGCCCGCGGAGCTCGATCTGAGCGACGAGAACCGCTGGTTCACCCTCCTCGCGTTCCTGCGCCACCTCGACGACGCCCGCCAGGAAGCCGCGGTGCTCCGCCGCCGGCTCGCCTTCCTGGAGCAGCCCGCCAGCTTCTTCTACGACGGCGACCGGCCGGTGCGGGCCGAGGAGCTCGACGATCCCTACCGCAGGGGCGTCCTCACCATCGCCCGCGCCACCAGCCGCGCCGAACTGGACTGGCTGCGCGGCACGTTGACGGAACTGGGCGACGATCCGGGCGCGAAGTAGCGGGAACGGCCCCGGACCGGCCCTACGCCGCGGGCAGGCCGAGCAAGGTGCGGGCCATGATCTCCGGCTCGGTTCCGTGTTCCCGGGCCAGCGTCAGCACCGCGCGCTGCGCGAGCTCGTTGACGCCGAACATCAGGGCGTCCGGGGCGACTCGGCCCACGGCCTCGTCGATCCGGTCCTGGTCGTCGGCGATGCAGGCCACCACATAGGTCGCGGCCGCGTCGAACAGGTTGTGCTCCAGCGGGGCCCGGTCGCCGGGACCCGCCGGGTCGGGTGCTCGCACCGGCAGTCTGAACACGTCGCCGATCCTGTGCAGCAGGCCGGGCATGTCAATCACCTCTCCCCGTCGCCGAGTCCGCGCTCTCCCCTGGGTTATCTCCGCTGCAGCGGGCGGGAACCCGGCTTACCGGGACGGCGGTCGGTGAAGGAGAGGTCGTAGCGGGTCAGGGCGCGCACCACGGGTTCGCCGGTGGCGGCCGCGTGCGCCAGGCGTTCGCGCACCTCGCGCGGGGTCCGCGGACGGAAGCCGGGACCGCCGCAGCAGGACGTGTGGAATCCGACCCCCGCGGTGAGGAGCACGGTGAGTGCCCGCCATGCCGGGGCGTCGCTCCGGCGGGGCGCCGCGAACGCGGAGCCGGCGTGGATCAGCCCGGCCGCGCAGCGCGGGCAGCGCCGGGCCCGCTCCGGCCCGTACTCCTGCTTGTAGGAGGCGCGGCACGGGAGGCAGACGTAGTGCGTGCGGTGGACACCCATACCCCGCAGGGTAAGGGGCGCCGCGCCTCCGTTCCGAGCGGTTTTTCCTCCGGGCGGGCCCCGCTATCGACGCGGACGTTACCCGCTGGTTAAGGTGCGCGGACCGAAGAGAGGGAGGGGCCCCGTGACCGATACGGACGACTACACGCAGCAGGACGACGACGCGTTGTTCGTGCTCACGGCGGCGATGCTGACGCCGGCGCAATTCCCGAGCGTGCTCGCCGACGACTACCCGCAGGCCTGCGAGGTGCTCGGCCTGGAGCCGGCGCGGGACGGTTACGGTCTGCTCTTCGGACAGGACGGCGGCGGGGCCCGGTGGACCGTCGCGATCACCGACACGGCCCTGGTCGCGTGCGCGCTGGCGGCCTGGGACTGCGGGCTGGAGTACGACCTCTCACCGGACGAGCGCTACGTCGCCGCGGCCCTGCCGGGCTGGCCGCTGCCGGTGGCGGTCGCCGCGCCGGGTGTGCCCGATCCGCACGATCCGTCGGAGGAGGAGGGCGGCCGGCCGCCACTGGCACCGCCCGACCTGGAGACCTGGGGCGGGGCGCAACGGCGGCTGGGCGCGGACGAGATCGCACTGCGGTGGTGGGCCTGGCGCGAACAGCTCACCGATGACGCCGTCGACGAGGTGGCGGCCGGGGACGAAGCAACGACCGAGGACGCTCCGGCGCCCGAGGACGGAGCGCCCGGCGACGCGACGGCCGGTGACGAGGCGACCGGTGAGGCGACCGCACCGGACGCGGCGCCCGATGCCGAAGCCGCTACCGACGAGGCCCCTACGGACGAGGACGCCACGGGCAACGCCTCCGCCGACGAGGACGCCACGGACGACGCGGTCGGGAGCGACGACGCCGGGACCGTGGCCCTGGCCGTGCACCATGCTGGCGTGCGCCGGGCGCTGGAGAGCGCGGAGGCGTATCTCAGCTCACCGCCGCCGCCCGGACGCGTCCGGGCCGCCCATGGAGCGGTGCGCGCGGACGGGCCCGGTTGGAGCCTGGTGGCGCGGACCGACGACATGGCGTTCGTACTCCTCGACGAGGAACCGGGCGAGGTCCATCCGGTCCGGCGCGGCCCGGCGCTGCCGGCCCTGCTGGACGCGCTGAACCGACTGGCCGCCCGGCCCGTCTGAGCGCACCGAGCCGCCCCATCGGCATCGATATATCGATACTCCAGCGCCCTCAACCAGCACCTCAGTGCCCCCGCAGTTCCGCCTCCACCTTGTCGGCGGCCTTGCGCGCCGCGACCAGCACCGGGTCCCAGACGGGAGAGAACGGCGGCGCGTATCCGAGGTCGAGCGCTGTCATCCCGTCGACGGTCATGCCCGCGGTGAGGGCGACGGCGCCGATGTCGACGCGCTTGGCCGCGCCCTCGCGTCCGACGATCTGCAGACCGAGCAGCCGCCCTGTGCGGAGTTCCGCGAGCATCTTGACCGTCATGGTCGCGGCTCCCGGGTAGTAACCGGCCCTGCTGCTGGACTCGATGACGGCGGTGACGAAGCGCAGCCCCGCGGCCCGCGCCTGCGACTCCTTCAGACCGGTGCGGGCGATCTCGACGTCGCAGACCTTGCTGACCGCGGTACCGACGACGCCGGGGAAGGTGGCGTACCCGCCGCCGATGTTGATGCCGATGACCCGTCCGTGCTTGTTCGCGTGCGTGCCCAGCGCGATGTGCTGGTGGGTGCCGGAGACCAGGTTGAGGACCTCGACGCAGTCGCCGCCGGCCCAGACGCCCTCCGCGCCGTGCACCCGCATCGCCAGGTCGGTGAGCAGCCCGTCGTGCTCGCCGAGGGCGAGGCCCGCGTCCCGGGCGAGCGCGGTGTTGGGCCGGACGCCGAGCCCGAGCACCACGACGTCGGCCGGGTACTCGGCGTCCTCGGTCGCGACCGCCCGCACCCGGCCGTCGTCCCCGGTGAGCACCTTGCGCACCTCCGCGCCGGACACCACCTCGATGCCCATGCCCTCCATCGCCGCGCGCACGAGCCGGCCCATGTCGGGGTCGAGCGTGGACATCGGCTGCTCGCCCCGGTCGACCATGGTGACCTCCAGCCCGCGGCGGATCATGGCCTCGGCCATCTCGACGCCGATGTAGCCGCCTCCGACGACCACGGCCCGCCGTGCGCCGCCGCGTTCCAGGGTGCGCAGCACGGCCTCACCGTCGTCCAGGGTCTGCACGCCGTGCACCCCGTCCGCGTCGATGCCGGGAATCCGCGGCCGGGTGGGGACGGCGCCGGTGGCGATGACGAGCTGGTCGAACCCGGTCCAGGACTCGGCGCCGCCCGCCACTTCCCGGGTGCGCACCCGCCGCCGGTCGAGGTCGATCCCGACGGCCTCGGTGCCGAGCCGCAGGTCAATCCCGCGCTCGCGGTGCTCGGCGGCGGTCCGCGCGACCAGCGCGTCCGCCCCGTCGACCTCGCCACCGATCCAGTACGGGATGCCGCAGGCCGAGTAGGACGTGTGATGACCGCGCTCGAAGGCGATGATCTCCAGGTCGTCGGGGCCCCGGCGCCGGCGTGCCTGCGAGGCGGCCGACATCCCTGTCGCGTCCCCGCCGATGACGACCAGTCGTTCCGCCATGTCTCCCACGCTCCTTGTCAGCCTCCGCGGCCACCGCGACCCGCGCCACCGCATGATCACTCAACGGAACCCGGCCCCCGAGAGTTTCCCCGACCCGCCTGTCCGGGCGCGCCGAGGCTGCCGCACACTGGTGCGTCATGGAGCTGCAGATCACCGCGACCGCGCCCGAACACCCGGCGGCCCTCCTCGACCTGCCCTGGGGCATCCCGCTGGAGGAGTGGCCCGACGAGTACCTGGTCGCCCTGCCGCGCGGCATCTCGCGCCACGTGGTGCGGTTCGCCCGCGCCGGCGACGAGGTCGTCGCGGTGAAGGAGGTCGGCGAGTGGGCCGCCGTGCGCGAGTACGGGCTGCTGCGCGATCTCGACCGGATGGCGATACCCGCGGTCGACCCGGTCGCGGTGGTGACCGGCCGCACCAACGCGGACGGGGAGCCGCTGGAGCCGGTACTGATCACCCGGCACCTCAACGGTTCGCTGCCCTACCGGTCGATGTTCGAGACGACGATGCGGCCCGGCACCGTCAGCAGGCTCCTCGACGCCCTGGCCGTGCTGCTGGTCCGGCTGCATCTGACCGGCTTCGCGTGGGGCGACTGCAGCCTCTCCAACACGCTCTTCCGGCGGGACGCCGGAGCGTACGCCGCCTATCTGGTGGACGCCGAGACCGGCCAGATCCAGCCGAAGCTGACGCGCGGGCAGCGCGAGTACGACATCGAGGTCGCCCGGGTGAACATCTCGGGCGAGCTGATGGACCTGGAGGCGGGCGGCTCGCTGCACCCGTCGGTCGACCCGGTCCTGTTCGGCCAGGCGATCGCCGACCGGTACGAGGAACTGTGGCACGAGCTGACCCGGGAGTCGGTCTATCCGGTCGGCAAGCGGCACTACATCGACCGGCGCATCCGCCGCCTGAACGAACTCGGCTTCGACGTGGCCGAGATGCAGATCCAGCGGTCGCCGGACGGCGACGCCGTCACGTTCCTCCCCAAGGTCGTCGACGCGGGCCACCACCAGCGGCAGTTGCTGCGGCTGACCGGCATGGACGCCGAGGAGAACCAGGCGCGCAGCCTCCTGAACGACCTGGAGACCTGGATGGCCTCGCAGGACGACTACACGCCGGGCGACCCGCTCGGCGCGCGTCCTGAGGTCCTCGCGCACCGCTGGGTCCGCGAGGTCTTCCGGCCGACGGTCCGGGCGGTCCCGCAGGAGCTGCGGGCCTCCCTGGACACCGCCCAGGTGTTCCACGAGCTCCTGGAGCACCGCTGGTTCCTGTCCGAGCAGGCCCAGCACGACGTGGGTCTCGACGCCGCCATCGAGGACTACGTACGCGTCGCGGCCGCCGGCCGGTCGGCGGCCGGCCATCTCGGGCCCGCCGCCACCGAGGCGGAGACCGACGACGGGAACGGTGACGGCAGCGCCCCCGTCACCGGCCCGTAGCCGTCAGGTCCGAGCGTCCGACGGGTGCGCCGGATCCGCCGCGAGCCGGGTGCGGGCCTCCATGAGCGCGAAGCCGAGCAGGTTGAGGCCGCGCCAGCGGGCCGGGTCCTGGGCGCGTTCGTCGTCGCCGGCCAGTCCGATGCCCCAGATCCGGTCGAGCGGACTGGCCTCGACGAGCACCCGCTCGTTCGTGCCGAGCAAGTAGTCGCGTAGTTCGGGGTGTTGCCCGAACTTGGCCACGCTGCCCTCGACGACGAGCTCGAAGCGCTCCCGCTGCCAGGTCGCGTCGTCGAAACCGCGCACCGAACGCCCCGCGGCCTTGGCGGCCTTGGGGTGAACGGCCGTCACGGCGGCGCGCTCCGCCTCCGCGTCGCCGAAGAGGCGGGCCTTGCCGGCCATCATCCAGTGCTCGGCGGTGGCGTACTCGACGCCGTTCACGGTGAAGGGCGACGGCCACCACTGGCTGAAGCAACCGGCGCCGACGCTGCCGTCGCGCTGCGGCTGATGGCCCCAGAAGTGGACGTACTTGACGCGCCGGCCGAGCCGGGCGTACTCGATCAGGTCCTCGACGGACCGGGCGCCGGCGGCCGTTTCCGCTTCCGCCATGTCACACACGCTCCAGCGGCCGGTGCGGGCCCTCGGGCAGTTCGACCTCGATCGGGTCGCCGGGGTGCACCTCGCCCTCGGAGAGCACGATGCCCATGATCCCTGCCCTGCGGATCAGCTCGCCCGCCTCGTCGCGGAAGACGACTTCCTTGAGCAGGCCGGTGCGGAAGTGCTCGATCTGCAGGCACGGGTTGCGCAGTCCGGTGATCTCGACGACCGCCTCCGCACCGAGCCGCAGCCGGGCGCCGACCGGCAGGCCGAGCAGGTCCAGCTGACGGGTGGTGATGTTCTCGCCCAGGTCGCCGGGGGCGACGTCGTAACCGGCGGTCCGCAGCTCGTCGAAGAGCTCGGCGTGGATCAGATGGACCTGGCGCAGGTTGGGCTGTGTCGGGTCCTGGGCAACGCGGGACCGGTGCTGGACCGTCACGCCCAAGTGGGCGTCGCCCTCCACACCGAGACCGGCGAGCAGCCGGATGCTCTCCTCGTTCGGCTTGGTGAAGTGGTGCTCCGCACTGCGGCTGACCGCCGTGACCGTCCCGCCCATGAGCCGTTGCCCCCTCGACCGGTGGATGATTCCACGATCACCCTACTCTCGGCGAGGGGCAGGTCAGCGGCCTATTTCCCGGCGGGAGATCCTCTTGAGCCGACGCCGCTGCGAGGGATCGAGCGTCAGATACGCGGCCACCGGAACACCGATGACCACCAGCAGTGCGAGCCAGAAGGGGACGCCCAGAATCAGCAGGACGATCCCTATGCCCACTCCGCCGATGGCGAGCTTCGCACGATTGGACATCTTCCCCGCCTCCGTCCGCGGCACATGCCGCGCTTGTCAGGAAGAACGCCCAGTGGTCCGTCCTGGTTCCCGGATCCGGCTCACCAGGGCAGCGGCCGGTCCAGCCGTACACGTACCAGGGTAGTCCGCACACCGCTGTCGACCAGGCGTCCGGCGGCGTCGAACGCTCCCGGGCCGTCCGTCATGCCGAAGTCGTTGTCGTTGATCAGGACGAGCGTGGAGCGGTCGACGACGGCGACTCCCTCGATCTTCTGCGGCACGCCCGGGACCGTGTTCAGGTCCACGACGAGCTTCTTGGCCAGGACCGGCACCCCGGCCGCGGCCGGGTCGGCGAGCTGCTCCAGCGAGGGCGCGGTCGCGGGGTCGTCCCAGGACCGGCCGAGGACGTTGTCCCGGCCGCGCAGCGTGACCAGCTGCAGCCGGGCCGCCTTGTCGGTGCGCTCCTCGACGAGCAGCCGGTCCCGGCCGACGGCGACGACCGAGGAGATCTTCAGCTCGGCGGGGTCGGTCTCGCTCGGGTCGACGACGTTCACCGGGTCGAAGCGGTAGACGTACTCGGCGGTGACCGCCCGGTGGCGCGGTGAGAAGCGCAGCAGGCGGGTGGTCAGCGAGGTCTCGCCCGCGGTCTTGTCCGGGTTGGACAGCGGGCTCTGCACGGCCATCACCAGGTCGCCGCCGGGCAGCAGGGTGAGCCCTTCGAAGCCGCGGTTGTCCTTGCGCTGGAGCAGGATCGCCGGAAGCGACTCGACGACCGGGTAGTCGGCACCGGTCAGCCCGAGCCCCTTGGGCACGTAGCGGACCAGCACCCGGCCCTTCGCCGAGACGTGGACCAGCGAGGGGCCGTACTCGTCGACGAGCCAGAAGGTGCCGTCGTCCGCCCGGACGATGCCCTCGGTATCGAGCCCGTTCGGGTTGTACGCCAGCGGGGTCGACGCGTCGTAGGTGAAGGGCGCCTCGTCCCGCGACGCCTGGTCCGACAGCCCGGTGACGGGCGCGCCGTGCGAGGTCGTGACGGGGATCGACGTCAGTACCTTGAGGGTGTCGCCGACGACCTTCAACTTGACGATCGCCGGGTCGAACCCCGGCACGGGGAACGTACGCCGCTTGTCCTTGCCGACCTTGATCTGGCCGTTGGGTCCCCGGTCGGTGACGGTCCAGTACTCACCAGGACGTCCCGCCGGGAAGATGTCGCTGCCGATGCCGCCGAGCTTCACCCCGCGGTCGTCCCCGACCGTGCCGGGCAGCAGGCGGTTGCTGAACGTCCCCAGCGGGATGGCGGGCAGGGTGGCGGTGCCGGTGACCCGCGCGGCCGGACGGTGCGCGGCGGGCGCGCCGTCGGCCTGGCCGGGCAGCCCGAGGGCGGCGAGCGCGGCGACCGGGATCACCACCGCCACCGGACGACGCAGAGAACGCAGAGCCATCGGACCTCCCCAGAACGCCAGTACGTCAAGCGCCCCAAGGCTCTGCGGTCCGGCCCAACACGGCCTCACGTTCCGGTGAACTCCCGCCCAGCACTGGACGAACGGCACCGCCCGCCGGGGCCCTGCCGCTCAGGACACGACGTCCTTCGTCCGGAATCCGCGGAAGGCGAGGGCGGTCAGCACCAGGGCGTAGGAGACGGAGACCGCGGCGCCCTGGATCATGCCGGACCATTCGAGGTGCGGCTGGAGGGCGTCGGCCCAGGAGTACTGCCAGTGCGCGGGGAGCAGATCGCGCCAGGAGCCGAGCGCGGTGACGGCGTCCAGGACGTTGCCGACGATGGTGAGCCCGACGGCTCCGCCGACTGCGCCGAGCGGGGCGTCGGTGATCGTCGAGAGCCAGAAGGCGAGCGCCGCGGTGACCAGCTGGCTGACGAAGATGAACGTGATGACGATGCCCAGCCGCGGCAGCGCCGTGGCGGAGGGCAGGGATCCGCCGGTGGGAATCTGCAGATCGCCCCAACCGTAGGCGACGGTGCCGGCCGCGAGGGCGACGACGGGCAGCAGGAGCATCGCCGCCGCGCTGAAGCCGAGCGCCACCAGGAACTTGCTGGTGAGCAGCCGCATCCGGGGCACCGGCGCGGCCAGCAGATAGCGCAGCGAGGACCAGCTGGCCTCCGAGGCGATGGTGTCGCCGCAGAACAGCGCCACCGGCACCACCAGCAGGAAGCCCGCAGAGACGAACAGGCAGGTGGCGGCGAAGTTGGCGCCGGAGGCGGTCGCGGTGTCGATGAGGGAGGGCCCGTTGCGGCTGTCGCTGCCGTCGGGCTGGCCGCCGATGGCGAAGGCCGCGATGAGGATGAAGGGCAGTGCGGCGAGCACCGCGCCGACCACGAGGGTGCGCCGCCGCCGCAACTGCCGCATCGCCTCCACCCGCAGCGGCAGGGTGCGCCGCGGGTGGTAGCCGGGGGCCGTGGAGGTGGCGGGAGCGGAGGCCGGGGAAGGTGCCGGGGCGGTGGCGCTCATGCGTTGCCTCCGATGAGGGTGAGGAAGGCGTCCTCCAGGCGGCGCTGCGGTCCGACCCGCGTGACCGGGACGTCCAGCCGGACGAGTTCGACGAGGAGTTGCGGGACGGTCATCCCGTCGAGGGCGATGAGCAGGCCGTCGTCGCCGCGCACCGCGCCGGACAGCCCCGGCAGCTCGGCGACCTTCTCCAGGACCCCTTCGGGCAGTTCGCCCTCGACCCCGACGAGCAGGGTGTCGGCGGAGCCGGTGATCTGCCCGACCGGGCCCGCGGTGATCAGCCGTCCGCGGTCCATCACGACGAGGTGGGTGCAGCTCTGCTCGACCTCGGCGAGCAGATGGCTGGAGACGATCACGGTGCGGCCCTCGGCCGCGTACCGGATGAGCACCTCGCGCATCTCGCGGATCTGCGGCGGGTCGAGGCCGTTGGTCGGCTCGTCCAGGATCAGCAGGTCCGGCATGCCGAGCATCGCCTGCGCGATGGCGAGCCGCTGCCGCATGCCCTGCGAGTAGGTGCGGACCGCCCGGCGCAGCGCGTCGCCGAGGCCGGCGATCTCCAGCGCCTCCTCGAAGTGCGCGTCCTGCGCGGGCCGGCCGGTGGCCTGCCAGTACAGGTCGAGGTTGGCGCGCCCCGACAGGTGCGGCAGGAAGCCCGCGCCCTCGACGAACGAACCGACCCGGGACAGCACCGGCGCACCGGGCCTGATGGCCTCGCCGAAGACCCGGATCTCGCCGCCGTCGGGACGGATCAGCCCCATCAGCATCCGCAGTGTGGTGGTCTTTCCGGCGCCGTTGGGGCCGAGGAGTCCGAGCACCTGGCCGCGTTCGACACGGAACGTCAGATCGCGGACGGCGTAGCGGTCGGCGGACTTGGCGTACTTCTTGCTCAGGTCGGTGATCTGCAGCGGTACCCCGGACAGCGCCGGGTCGGGGGCCGGGGTCCGCACCCGGCGGCGGCCGGTGAGGAGCAGCAGCGCGGCGACGACGGCCGCGCCGAGCGGCATGCCCCAGGTCCACCACGGCAGCCCGGCGGCCGCGGTGGCGACCCCGGGGGCGGTCGGCAGCGTCAGCGCGGGAGCGGTGAGCGAGACCGTGTACGTGGCGGCCGGGGCCGGTGAGGCGTAGGCGAGGTCGGTACTGGCCAGGACGAGGCGCAGCCGGTGGCCGGCCGCGAACTGGTGGTCGACGGCGGGCAGCCGCAGCTCCACGCTGCTGCCGCCGGCCGAACCGCCGACGCGTACCGGGGTGACGAGTTGCGCGGGCAGCGACTGGCGGCCGTCCGCGGAGACGTCGTAGAGCTTCGCGAAGAGGACCGCATCGTCCGCCGCGGTCCTGACGCGCACGGTGACGGTGGGCGAGCCGGTGACGCGGATCCCGGAGGCGAGCGGGGCCGAGTCGAAGTGCGCCGACTGGCCGGGGAAGTCCAGCGAGATGCCCGCGCCGAGGCTGGACAGCTGGGAGAGGCCGCCGATGCCCGGGAGCGAGGAGATCGCGGGCGGGCTGCCGCCCGCGGGGTTGGCGATGGTCTGCTCGCCGCCGGTGAGCGGGACCGTACGGGACGAGGTGCCGGCCAGGCCCGGGTAGCGGTCCGCGGTCGCGCCGCGCAACACGGCGCGGCCGTCGGTGGAGTTCACCCCGCCGGTGCGGGTCACCCGGAAGGCCGGTCCGGTGCCGGCCGAGGTGTCGCCCTTGAGGTAGTGGTCGAACCAGGCGGCGACCCGGCCGTCCACCCGGGCGGTCTCCAGGTCGCCGCCGTCGTGACCGCCGGAGATCCAGTCGACGTCGACGGGCGCGCCGTTCGCGGTGATCGCCTTCGCCATGGCGTCGGCCTGGCCGAGCGGGAAGAGCGAGTCGCTCTGGCCCTGCACGATCAGGGTCGGCACCTTGATGCGGTCCGCGACGGCGGACGGGCTGAGCTTGTCCAGCATGGCGCGGGCGTCCGCGTCGGGCTTCCCGGCGACGGCGACCCGCTGGTACATCGCGCAGACGGCCGGCGCGAAGCGTCCGCACGCCGGATCGCCGGCCCGTGCGCCGCTGGAGAAGAAGATCCCGGCCCAGAGCTTCTTGTAGACGTCGCCGGGGAAGAGCGAGTCGGCGAGGTTCCAGTAGGTGATCTGCGGGGCGATGGCGTCGATCCGCCGGTCGTACCCCGCGGCGAGCAGCGAGATCGCCCCGCCGTAGGACGCCCCGGCGACCCCGACCCGGGGGTCGCCCGCCGCGTCGAGCCGTACCTCGGGCCGCTTGGCGAGCCAGTCGACGAGCCGGCTCACATCGGCGACCTCACCGTCCGGCGCGTTGAGGCCGATGGTGCCGGTGGACTTCCCGAAGCCGCGGGCGGACCAGGTGAGTACGGCGTAGCCCCGGCGGGCCAGGTCCTCGGCCTGGTCGCGCATGTCGTCCTTGCTGCCGCCGAAGCCGTGTCCGAGCAGCACGGCGGGGCGGCGCTGCGTCCCGCCGGAGGTGAAGAACGACGTGTCGAGCCGCTCCCCCTGCCCGGGGAGCATCGCGTCCTCCTGGTGCACGGCGGTGCCGGACGAGGCGGCCGACGACGCCACCGCCCACGTTCCGGCGCCACCGAGCAGGGCGAGCACCACCGCGCCGGTGAGCAACCGCTTGCGCCGCGGCAGTCGAAGATCCATGGTCCGATCCTACGGTCGCCTCCACGGCCGGCCTCGAACCGGCCGTGGGATTCCCCGCGTATTCACAGACACCGCGGCAGTGGGCCCCGGACGGCCGCCTCCCTTGACTTCTCGAACGGCCCGTGCGATCCATGGCGGTTCCGACCGCCCAACGGCCCCTCGGGGGCCGCGAAGTACCGGGAGCCGCATGCTGACGCTCACCGAAATCTCCGACCGGCTGGAGATACAGGACCTGATGGTCGACTACTGCCACGCCGTCGACACCCGGCAATGGGACCTGCTCGACGAGGTGTTCGCCGCGGGCGCCGTCATCGACTACACCGCGACCGGCGGGCCACGCGGCACCCTCCCGGAGATCAAGGACTTCCTCGGCTCCGTGATGGGGCGGTTCCCCGCCTACCAGCACCTCCTGGGCAACGCCTCGATCCGGCTCGACGGCGACACCGCGACCGGCCGCACCATGTGCCACAACCCGCTGGTCCTGCCCGGCGACCAGGGCGCGGCGGACGGCGGGGTACTGCACTGCGGTATGTGGTACATCGACGCATTCGTCCGTGTCGGCGGCGCCTGGCGTATCGCTGAGCGCTTCCAGGAGAAGTCGTACATGCACTTCGCGCCGGCCGCGCCGGGCGGGCCCCGGCAGCCGAAGTCGTCCCGTCAGGCGGCCGGCTGACGAAGAGGCCCGACGAAAAGGCCTGATGGGAAGGCCTGACGAGAAGGGCCCGTGCTCCTGGACAGTCCAGGAGCACGGGCCCTCCGACGCGCTACGGGGATTCCGCCTGCGGGTGGGAACTGGTGGATCAGCTGTGCGAGGAGCGGCGCTTGCGGTTCATGAAGAGCAGGCCCGCACCGGCGGCCACGACGGCCGCGGCGATGCCGCCGATGATCGGCGTGGAGCTGGAACCACCGGTCTCCGCCAGGTTGGTCGGCGGGGTGGACTGGCTCGGCTTGACGACGGGCGCGCTCGACGTCGGCGTGGCCGGCGGGGTGGACGGCTTCGTGGACGGCGCCGTGGTGGGCGGAGTCTTGGGGGGGGTGGACTCGTCACCCTTGCAGGGAGCGACCGTCTTGGTCTCGTCCTTGTCGAAGTTGTGCTTGTCCGACGTGTCGCCCGCCTTGACGACGAGGTGCACGGACACGTCCTGACCGTGCTTCGCCAGGTCCAGCGTCTTGTGGAAGGAGCTCTTGAAGCTGGTCTTCGCCAGCAGGTCCTTGCCGTCCACGGTGATCGTGACGGTGTTCTCGACCTTGCTGTTGTACTGCGTGAGGTCGACGGTGACCTTGTCGCAGGTGACCGACCAGACCGGCGTGTGCGCCGATGCCGGAGTGGCGAGAACGCCCGTTCCGACGAGTGCCGCGAAACTGACGGCGGCTATCGCACCGGTACGAACCCGGCCGTGGTGCTTTATCTGCATGAATCCTCCATGAACTTCCCTTGGCGGCAGCCCCGTTCAACCGCGCGTGTGCGAGACGCGGACCCTACACCCGCCCCTCCCGCGTCCCGACACCGCCCCAGGTGTCATGTCCGCACCCGCTCAGCAGTGACCCCCGGCGCCACAGGGGCACCGGGGGTCACGGACGAACCGGCAGGCGTCAGGAGGCCGCGCTGTGCCACACCGTGGTGATGTTGCAGAACTCGCGGATGCCGTGCCCGGACAGCTCGCGTCCGTAGCCGGAGCGCTTCACCCCGCCGAACGGCATGGCCGGGTGGGAGGCGGTCATCCCGTTGAAGAAGACGCCGCCCGCCTCCAGGTCCCGTACGAAGCGCTCCTGTTCGGCTTCGTCCCGGGTCCAGACGTTGGAGCTGAGCCCGAAGGGCGTGTCGTTGGCCAGCCGCACCGCCTCGTCGAGGTCCGCGGCCTTGTAGAGGGTGGCCACCGGGCCGAACGCCTCCTCGTGATGGATGCGCATCCGCTCGGTGATCCCCGCGAGCACCGTCGGCTCGTAGAACCAGCCCGCCGCCTGTGACGCGGGACGCTGCCCGCCGCAGAGCGCCGTCGCGCCGAGCTTCTCGGCGTCGGTGACGAGTTCCTCCAGGTCGGCCCGACCCTGTTCGGTGGCGAGCGGCCCGACATCGGTGGACTCGTCCATCGGGTCGCCGATCCGCAGCGCGGCCATCGTCTCGGTGAAGAGCGCGGCGAACTCGTCGTACACGTCGGCGTGCACGATGAAGCGCTTGGCCGCGATGCAGGACTGCCCGTTGTTCTGCACCCGGGCGGTGACCGCGGTCTTCGCGGCCCGCGCGGTGTCGGCGGACGGCATGACCACGAACGGGTCGCTGCCGCCGAGTTCCAGGACCGTGTGCTTGACGACGTCACCGGCGGTCGCGGCCACCGCGCGGCCGGCCGGCTCGCTGCCGGTCAGGGTCGCCGCCACGATCCGCGGGTCGCGCAGGATCCCCTCGACGGCGCCGGATCCGATCAGCAGTGTCTGGAAGCACCCCTCGGGGAATCCCGCGCGGTGGAACAGGTCGCCCAGGTACAGCGCGGTCTGCGGAACGTTGGAGGCGTGCTTGAGCAGGCCGGTGTTGCCCGCCATCAGGGCCGGCGCGGCGAACCGGACCACCTGCCAGAGCGGGAAGTTCCACGGCATGACGGCCAGCACCACGCCCAGCGGGCGGTAGCGCACATAGGCGCGCGCGCCACCGGAGTCCTTGACGTCGGCCGGTTCCGGGTGCTCGTCGGCCAGCAGGCCCTCGGCGCGCTCCGCGTACCAGCGCATGGCCTTGGCGCACTTGGCGGCCTCCGCGCGGGCGGCGACCAGCGTCTTGCCCATCTCGGTGGTCATGGTGCGGGCGATGTCCTCGCCCTCCTCCTCCAGCAGCGCGGCCGCGCGGCGCATCAGCTCGGCGCGCTCGCCGAAGGAGGTGGTGCGGTACTGGCGGAAGGCGGCTTCGGCCAGGGCGAGCTTCTCCTCTACCCCGGCGGTCCCGAGGGCCTCGAACGTCCTGAGCGTCTCGCCCGTCGCCGGGTTCACGGTCGCGATCGGCACGGCAATGCCTCCTGGGGCTCGGCAGTCCTGATCGTTTGCCCCATTTTCGCGTATGAACCCGCATTCGGCACCGGCGCCGCGCCACCGGGGGCCGGACGGCGGATCCGGGCCGGGAATCCTCAGTGATCCACGGCGTTGAACCGAAGGTGACATCAGCACTCCGAGACACCCCGTTGTCCATCCTGGACCGGTCGCGCACCCGCCAGGGACAGAGCCACTCCCAGGCGCTGCGGGACACCGTCCGCTTCGCCCGGCAGGCCGAGACGCTCGGTTACCACCGGTTCTGGGTCTCGGAGCACCACAGTGTGCCCGGAGTGGCCGGTTCGGCACCGACCGTGCTGGCGGCGGCCGTCGCGGCCGCCACCTCGCGGATCCGGGTCGGTACGGGCGGCGTGATGCTGCCCAATCACCGGCCGCTGGTGGTGGCGGAGCAGTTCGGCGTCCTGGAGGCGCTCTTCCCCGGGCGCGTCGACATGGGCCTGGGCCGGTCGGTCGGGTTCACCGACGGCATCCGGCGGGCGCTGGGCCGCGACAAGGAGGCCGCCGAGGACTTCGGCGCGCAGCTGACGGAGCTGCTCGGCTGGTTCACCGGCGAGCAGCGGGTGCACCCCGAGGTGCACGCCTGGCCCGCCGAGGGCCTGCGGCCGCCCGCGTTCGTGCTGGCCACCGGCTCCGGGGCCGATCACGCGGCGGCGCTGGGGCTGCCGCTGGTGATCGGCGCCGTCCGCGGCGAGGACCCGATGCTGCGCGCCATCGAGCGGTACCGGGACGGTTTCCGTGCCTCCGCCTGGTCGGCGGAGCCGTACGTCGTGGTGTCCGCCGGCGCCGCGGCCGCCGCGACACCGGCGGCCGCGCGCCGGCTGCTGCTGTCCGAGGCCTGGTCGAGCGCGTACTCCCGCACCCATGGGGCCTTCCCGCCGCTCCTGCCGACGGCGGAGGTGGAGGCGCTGGACATGTCAGCGCGTGAGCGCTCGTACTTCGACGCGGCGCTGGAGGGCCAGCTCCACGGGACCGGGGACGAGGTGGCCGCGGCGCTCGGCGCTCTCGTGGGCCGCACCGGCGCCGACGAGATCCTGCTGACCACCAGTACCTTCGACCGCGCGGAACTGCTCGACTCCTTCGGCCGGCTGGCCGTGGCAGTGGGCATGGGCACCCCGGCGGGCGCCCTGTAGCGTCGCCCCATGAACGACTTCAGCGGGCCGGCCGGGCCGGGAGACCTCGACGTCCGGTGGCACGCCGGCTGGCCGTCGGCGAAGCACGACCCCGCGCCGGAGATCCAGGTGCACGCGTACGACGAGCACACGCTGATCCTGCGGCAGAACATGTCGGTGCACTTCGAGGCGCCGTTCGTCTTCCTGTTCCTCGGCGCGGACCGGGCCCTGCTGCTGGACACCGGGGCAACCGCGGACGAGCGGTACTTCCCGCTGCGCCGCACGGTCGACGCGGCGATCGACGACTGGCTGGTACGCCATCCGCGGCCGGGCTACGGGCTGCTGGTCGCCCACACGCACGGGCACGGCGACCACATCGCGGCCGACGGCCAGTTCACCGGCCGCCCGGACACCACCGTGGTGGGACCCGGCCTGGCGGACGTCATCGACTTCTTCGGCCTGACGGGCTGGCCGGACACCCGGGCCGAACTGGACCTCGGCGGCGGCCGCGTCCTGGACGTGATCCCGGGCCCCGGCCACCAGGAGGCGGCCGTCGTCCTCTACGACCGGGCCACCGGTCTGCTGCTGACCGGCGACTCCTTCTACCCGGGCATGCTCTACGTCCAGGACACCGCCGCGTTCACCGCCACCGTCGACCGGCTGCTCGACTTCTGCGCCACCCGCCCGGTGAGCCACATCCTGGGCTGCCACATCGAGATGACCACCACTCCCGGCGACGCGTATCCGCGCGGCACCACATACCAGCCGGACGAGCCACCGCTGCAGCTGACCACCGGTCAGCTGACGGCACTGCGGAAGGCTCTCACCGAGACCGGCGGCCGGCCGGGTGCGCACATCTTTGACAACTTCATCGTGGACATCACGGGTTAGCGGCGTCCTCGTTGGCCGCCGGCACCGAGTAGTTCACCTCCCGTCGTCCCGCGATCACCCTGTGGCAGTGCAACTCCCCTAACCTGCTTCCCACTTGCTCTTTATGGGAGGCGGCTCATGCGCATGTTCGGACGCACATCGGCAGCGGCGGCACTCGCCGCGGCGGCGGCACTGACCCTTCTCGTCCCGACCGGATCGCAGGCGGCGGGCACCGACACCCTCCCCTACTCCGGCAGCACCGGGGTGGGTGTGCACAACGCGTACGACAAGGCCAAGTACCCGTACTTCGCCGACGCGCTGGACTCCGGTGCCGCGCTGCTGGAACTGGACGTCTGGACCAATGCGCTGGGCGGCGCGAAGTTCCGGGTCTCGCACAGCAACCCCTTCGGCAACGACAACAACTGCGAGAACGCCGCCAACGCCTCCCAGCTGCGCGTCAAGCCGGTCAACCAGAGCTTCGAGGGCTGCCTCGCCGACATCAAGGCGTGGAGCGACGCGCACCCCGGACACGCCCCGGTGCTGCTCAAGGTGGAGATGAAGGACGGCTTCAACGACAAGGGCGGCCTGGGCCCCGACGAGTTCGACGCCCTGGTGGGCAGCAAGCTCGGCAACACCCTGTACCGCCCGGCGGACCTGGTGGGCGGGCACGGCACCCTCGACGCGGCGGCGCTCGCGGGCGCCTGGCCGACGCGGGCGGCGCTGGCGGGCAAGTTCCTCGTCGACCTGATACCCGGCACCGTCGAGGAGAGCAACCCCTTCGACAGCCTGTGGACCGACAAGGAGTACGCGACCCGGCTGCGGAACCTCGCCGCAGCCGGAACGCTGCCCCAGGCGGCCGCCTTCCCCGCCGTGCACGGCGCCGCGGCGGCCGACCCGCGGACCTCCCGCTACCCGGACGCGACGCTCCGTCCGTGGTTCGTGTTCTTCGACGGTGACGCCGCCGCCTATGTGGACGGCGGGATCGACACCGCCTGGTACGACAGCCGGCACTACATCGTGGTGATGACGGACGTGAACAAGGTGGCGCCCGCCATCGACGGCACCCATCCGACGGAGGCCGAGGCGAGGGCCAAGGCCGCTCAGGTCGCCGCGCGTCACGGCAGCCTGGTGACCGCCGACTGGTACGCGCTGCCGTCCGTACTCTCCTCGGTGTACCCGCGCGGCTGACCCGCTTCCGGATCCGCCACGGTGGTGGGCGACGCGGCCGGCACGTCCCGCAGCGCGTACAGCGCGAGGACGGCCGCCGCGGCGCACACCACCGCGGCGCCGACGGCGGCGGCGTGCAGTCCGCCGACGAACGCGTCGCGCGCCGCGCCCAGTACGGCGTCACCGGTCCGGCCGGGCAGCTGCGCGGCCACCGCCTGGGCGCTGCCCAGGGTCTCGCGGACGCTGTGCTCGTCGTGCTGATGGCCGACGAGGCGGCCGGCCGGGGCGAACTGCCCGAGCCGGGACCGTCCGGCTGGCGGGACCGGCTGGAGCAGGGCACCCGGCTGCAGTGGGAGATGTACCGCCGCCACCCGTGGCTGGCGCAGGTGATGTCGACGACCAGGCCACCGCTGGTGCCCAACGCGATGGCCGTCGTCGAGTGGTCCATGCGCGCACTGGACCACCTCGATCCGGCCGACATGATCCATGTGGCGGTCACGATGGTGAACTACGCCCGGGGCACCGCGGTGAACCTGGAGGCCGAGGCGGAGGCCGAGCACGCCACCGGGATCACCAGCCAGCAGTATCTGGACGCCAACGACGCGGCGATGCAGGCCATCGTGGCGTCGGGCCGGTTCCCCACGTACTCCTCCCTCGCCGGGCGCCACGACCTGGAGATCAGCCTCGACACGATCTTCGAGTTCGGGCTGCGCCGCCTGCTCGACGGCATCGAGGTCTTCGTCACCCGATAACGGGTCCCCACCGCCGCGGAAACGGCTGTCGCAGCGCGTGCTTCCGACCTCCGGGTCTCCCGCGCTGCCCTTCAACGCCCTTTTGTGCCATGGGTCTAGCTCTTCCTTGCAATCGATCGTCGCAATATTGCGCTGACTTATGGACTTGCTGCAGGGGTGCTCGTAGTCTCTCCCACGCCCGGCCGAAACCCCCACGACACGTGCCCGAAGCGCAGCCGCAACGCGCGCCTCCCGCCCCCCACCTTCGACCTGCAAGGACGTGCCTCTGTGATGCATGCACCCCCAAGTCCCCGCCTCAGGCGCAGTACCACCGCGATCGTCTCCCTCGTCGTCAGCGCGGCCGCCGCGCTGACCGGGGTGGGCCTCGCCACCGCGCCCGCCGCGCACGCGGCGGGCGTCGCCGCGCTGTCGCCCCTGGATGTTCCGAACCGTGGCGCGGTCGTGCCGTTCAAGGAGCAGGAGGCGGAGTACGCCGCCACCAACGGCACGGTGATCGGGCCGGACCGGCTGTACGGCAATCTGCCGTCCGAGGCGCAGGGCCGGCAGGCCGTCACGCTGAACGCGGTCGGGCAGTACGTCGAGTTCACACTGAGCGCCCCCGCGAACGCCATGTCGTTCCGCTACAGCCTGCCCGACACGTCGAACGGCGCCGGGCGGGACGCGGCCATCGACCTGAAGGTCAACGGCTCCACGCTGAAGAGCGTGCCGGTGACCTCCAAGTACAGCTGGTACTACGGCGGCTACCCGTTCAACAACAACCCGGGCGACACCAACCCGCACCACTTCTACGACGAGACCCGGACCCTGCTCGGCTCGACGCTGCCGGCCGGGACGAAGATCCGGCTGCAGGTGGCCTCGACCGCCGCCTCCCCCACCTTCACCATCGACCTGGCCGACTTCGAGCAGGTCGCGGCCCCGATAGCCAAGCCGGCCGGCGCGCTCGACGTGGTCGCCGACTTCGGCGCGGACCCGACCGGCGCCGCCGACTCCACCGCCAAGTTCCAGGCCGCGGTCAACGCCGGCCAGGCCCAGGGCAGGACCGTCTACATCCCGCAGGGCAACTTCACGCTCTACGACCACGTGGTCGTCGACGGGGTCACCCTGGCCGGCGCGGGGCCGTGGTACAGCGTGCTCGGCGGGCGCGACCCGGTGAACCGCAACCGCGCCGCGGGCATCTACGGCAAGTACGTCCCCGGCGGCGGCTACACCGGCGGGGTGCGGCCGCAGGAGGCCAACGGGCCGAGCCGGAACGTCACCCTCAAGGACTTCGCCATCATCGGCGACATCCGCGAGCGCTCGGACGACGACCAGGTCAACGCCCTCGGCGGCGCGATGTCCAACTCCGTGGTCGACAACCTGTGGATCCAGCACACCAAGGTCGGTGCCTGGATGGACGGCCCGATGGACAACTTCACCATCAAGAACAGCCGCATCCTGGACCAGACCGCGGACGGCGTGAACTTCCACACCGGGGTGACCAACTCCACCGTCACCAACACCTTCCTGCGCAACCTCGGTGACGACGGGCTGGCGTCCTGGCCGGAGCGGGTCGCGAACGTCGGCGACTCCTTCACCCACAACACGGTGATCCTGCCGATCCTGGCGAACAACATCGTCACCTACGGCGGCAAGAACTTCACGATCTCCGACAACGTGATGGCGGACACCATCTCCAACGGCGGCGGCCTGCACATCGCCAACCGCTACCCAGGGGTCACGTCCGGGAACGGCACCGCCGTCGCGGGCACCATCACCGCGGCCCGCAACACCCTGATCAGAACCGGCAACAGCGACTTCAACTGGAACTTCGGAGTCGGCGCGATCTGGTTCGACGGTCTCAACGAGGCCATCAGCGGCGCGGTCATCAACATCACCGACACCGACATCCTGGACAGCTCCTACGAGGCGATCCAGACCATCGAGGGCGGCGTCAGCGGCGTCAACTTCACCAACATCAACATCGACGGCGCCGGGACCTATGCCATCCAGGCCCAGGTGCAGGCCACCATGAAGTTCACCAATGTCACGGCCAAGCACATCGGCCAGGCGGCCACCCCGATCCACAACTGCGTCGGCCCGAGCTTCGTGATCGTCGACGGCGGCGGGAACTCGGGCTGGAACACCGGTTCCACCTGCACCGGCAACTGGCCCGCCCCGATCTGGACCAACGGCGGCATCCCGTCGGACCCCTCGAACCCGCCGACCACCCCGCCCACGACGCCGCCGACCACTCCCCCGACCACCCCGCCGGCCTGCGTCCCGGGCACCGGCAACCTCGCGCAGGGCAAGCCCGTCACCGCCACCAGCGCCAACGGCAGCTACAGTGCGGCGAACGCCGTCGACGGC
The DNA here is from genome assembly GCF_027158125.1 of Streptomyces sp. H39-C1. Classification (NCBI taxonomy): domain Bacteria; kingdom Bacillati; phylum Actinomycetota; class Actinomycetes; order Kitasatosporales; family Streptomycetaceae; genus Streptomyces; species Streptomyces sp. H39-C1. Next base: position 6,064 of record NZ_JAPVLS010000043.1, on the reverse strand, counting down.
AACGCCGGCAGCTACTGGGAGAGCAACAACAACGCGTTCCCGCAGTCGCTGACCGTCGACCTCTGCGCGGCCACCGGCGTCGACAGCGTGACGTTCAAGCTGCCGCCGGGCTGGGAGTCGCGCTCGCAGAACATCGCGGTCCTCGGCTCCGCCGACGGAACGAACTTCAGCCAGCTGGCCGCGCCGAAGGCGTACGCCTTCGACCCGGGCGCTGCGAACACCGTCACCGCCGGCTTCACCGCGGCGAATGTGCGCTATGTCCGGGTGACCGTCTCGGCCAACACCGGCTGGCCGGCCGCCCAGCTCTCCGAGCTGGAGGTCCGCCTCACCGGTACGCCGCCGACGACTCCGCCCACCACTCCCCCGACCACCCCGCCGGCCAACAGCAACCTGGCCGCGGGCAAGAACATCAGCGCCACCAGCAGCAATGACGTCTACGCGGCCCGCAACGCCAACGACGGGAACTCGGCCAGCTACTGGGAGAGCGCGAGCAACGCCTTCCCGCAGTCGGTGACCGTCGACCTGGGTGCTGCGACCGCGGCCGGCCGGATCGTCCTCAAGCTCCCGCCGCCGTCGGCCTGGGCCACCCGCACGCAGACCCTGAGCGTGCTCGGCAGCGCCGACAACTCCTCGTGGAGCACCCTCAAGGGCCCCGCGGGCTACACCTTCAACCCGGCGAGCGGCAACAGCGCGAGCATCACGCTGCCCGCCGGAACCACCACCCGCTATCTGCGGCTGACGTTCACGGCGAACACCGGCTGGCCCGCGGGCCAGCTCTCCGAGTTCGAGGTGTACGCGTCCTGATCCCCGCTCCACCGGCCCGGCCGGCAACCAGCACCACGCCGGCCGGGCCTCCGCGCGTCACGTCACTTCAGGCCGGCCGGTCCACGTCCAGGCGGGCGGTGACGCGCTTGCCGCCGTGGACGCGCTCGGCGGTGACCTGCCGGCACAGCCGGCGGACGATCTCCATCCCGTGACCGCCGATCCGCAGCGGGTCGGGCTCGAACCGCCGGGGCAGCTGGGAGCTGGTGTCCCAGACCGTGATCTCGACGGCGCCGCCGCAGTAGCTCAGCTCCATCTCGTACGGCCCGGGGGCGTAGCGTCCGGCGTTGGTCACCAGCTCGCTCACGACCAGCAGGATCTCCTCGGCACGCTCACCGGGCACGGGGGCGGCGCGGTCCGGGGCGAGGTCGTCGAGGAACGCGGCGGCCGTGTCGCGGGCGGCCGCGATGCTGCCGTCTCTGCCCGAGTAGCGGACCGATCGCCGCAGAGGCTCCGTCACGGTGGTGAGTACATCCAGCATGTGGGGTGAGCCCCTTCTGCCTCGCCGGTCACGTGCTCGTTCTCTTCGCCCTCTGCCCCAGCGGCGGTGTTCCATGCGTGGCGGGAGCCGCCGGGCGGTCGCCGTCCGGCTCGCCCGGGCCGATGCCCGCCCGGCGGGCCGCGCTCTCCAGGGCGCGCACGGCCAGCCACAGCACGCCGATGTCGTCGATCAGGATCGGGTCGGGCAGCAGATCGACCGGGCAGACGAGATAGGCGATGGCTCCCCAGAACATCGCCTTCCCGGTCAGCGGAACATGGGCGGCCACCAGCAGCCGGCGTACCCGGACCAGGCGCACGGCCAGCCGTACGGCGATGACCAGCATGACCACGACGGCCAGTGCCGCCAGGGTCCATACCAGGGTGGTGTCGCTCATCCGGTCCTCCAGTCGGCGGGCCGGCCCGGCGGGCGCCCGTCCGGAGTCTTGTACCCGCTCCGGCCGCGCCACTCGCCGGTGGCCACCTCAGTGTTCCCCGGACATCCGTCCGCGGCTTTCTCCGCCCGTCCGCCCGCGGCGTCCGCGGTCAGCGGCGGCGCCGGCGGCGGCTGGGGACGGACCATCCGGAGCCGAGTCCCGCCAGGTGGAGGGCGACCAGCACGAGCCCCACGAGCTGGAGGCTACCGGGTGCGAATACGATGTCCGTCGAGGTTTCGGTCGCGTTGATGATGAAGGCGACCGCGAAGACGACGGCCGCGGCGATGGCGAGCATCCGGACTTCCTTTCCCAAGCTTTTTTGAGCCTCCCGAGCACACCGGAGGTTCACACGATGTCCACAACTGATCGGTCATCCCTGCGTCTTGCCCGCATTCGGCCCTTCAACCGCCGGATGCCCGGCAACCGTGTCCGGCTCCGGGTCGGGCTGGACCGGCCGTTCCCGGGTATCCGACCGGCAGACCGGCACACCGCCGACTCCGTACCGTTCAGCGAGCACCGTCTCGACGGGCACCGTTCCACCGGGCAGCATCCGCTGCACACCGTTCCACCGAGGAGCCGGAATGATCGACGAGCAGGCCGTACTGGCCCTGGGGCCCACCGGCCGCGAGCCCGCGGCGGTCGCCCGGGCGACCGGACGCCGGCGGCTGATCCTGACGGCGCTGCGCGGCGCGGCCGTCGCCGCCTGGGACGAGGACGCCTCCGAGCGGGCCGCGGCGCTCACGTACTACGCCATGCTCGCCCTGTTCCCCACCCTCCTGGTGACGGTCTCGGTGATCGGCCTGGCCGGGACCGCCTCGACCAGCGATCTCATCGCCCAGGTCACAGCGGTGGTGCCGGCCGAGTCGCGGCAGCTCGTCGCGGGCACCATGAAGGACATGGCACAGGAGCACTCGGCGGCGTGGTTCCTGGCGGCCAGCGGCACGGTGGCGGCGATGTGGTCCGCCTCCAGCTATCTCGCCGTCTTCCGGCGGGCGCTGCACTCGATGTACGGCGTGACCGACCACCGGCCGGCCTGGCGGACCGCGCCGCGCATCGTCATCACCGCGCTGGTGCTGCTCACCCTGCTGGTCTGCAGCGCGGTCACCCTGATGGCGACGGGTCAGCTGGCCCGTCGTGCCGGACAGGTGCTGGGGATGGACGAGGCGGCGGTGACCAGCTGGAACGTGGTGAAGTGGCCGCTGCTGCTGTGTCTGGCGACGGTTCTGGTCCTGATCCTGTTCCGCTCGGGACCCGCCAGGTTCCGGCCCCTGCGCGCGATGGCGCCGGGCGGTGCGCTGGCCGTCGTGCTGTGGCTGCTCTCCTCGGTGGGGTTCGCCCTCTACGTCTCCGTCTTCGGGACGTACAACCGGCTGTACGGGTCGCTGGCCGGGACCGTCGTGTTCCTGGTCTGGCTGTGGGTGTCCCACATCGCGCTGCTCGTCGGCGCGCATTTCAACGCCGAGCTGGCCAAGGGGCGCAGCGCCCGGGCGGTCTCCGACGACCGGTCAGATCCGCTGTCCGAACAGGTTTCTGAGGGCGCGTAACCCGCCGGGGTTCCTCCGTCCGGCCGCTTGCTCCACCGTATGGAGCAGGTCACCGCGCAGAACGGGCGAAAGCGTTCCTACCGTGAACCCATGACTGTTTCCGGTCCTGCCCGCACACCGTCCCTCCGGTCCCGCGCGGCGGTTCTCACCGCCGTCTGTCTGACCGTCAGCTGCCCGGCCGCCCCGGCGTTCGCCCACGGTGACGACGGCCACGGACCCGGCCGCACCGTCATCGGCGGCGCGACGCTGGCGCGGCCGGGGGTGCACGTCCTGCCGAAGTCCGGCTCGCCCGCGCTGCCCGCCGGCCTGTCGGCCCTGTCCTGGCTGGTGGCCGACGCGCGCACCGGTCAGGTGCTCGCGGCCAAGGACGCGCACCGCGCGCTGCCGCCGGCCAGCACCCTCAAAACCCTCTTCGCCGTCACCGTCCTGCCGCGCTTCGCGCAGGAGACCACCCACACCGTGACCGAGGACGAGCTGTCCGGTATCGGAGCGGGCAGCAGCCGGGTCGGGGTGCAGGCGGGGCAGACGTACACGGTGGCCGACCTGTGGCGCGGGGTGTTCCTCAGCTCGGGCAACGACGCGGTCCATGTACTCGCCCGGATGAACGGTTCGGTGCCCCTGACGGTCTCCCAGATGCAGGCCAAGGCGCGGATGCTCGGCGCCGACGACACCGAGGTGGTCTCGCCCGACGGGTACGACGCCCCCGGCCAGGTCTCGTCGGCCTACGACCTGACGCTCTTCGCCCGTGCCGGACTCGCCACCCCGTACTTCGCCGGCTACACCTCCACCGCCACCGCGATGTTCCCGGGCGGCACCGACTCCAGGGGCAGGGAGGTGCCGCCGTTCCAGATCCAGAACACCAACCGCCTGCTGACCGGGGCCGACGGTGTGGGGACGTACCCGGGGATCATCGGGGTGAAGAACGGCTACACCACGAACGCGGGCAACACCCTGATCGCCGCCGCCCAGCGCGGTGACCGCACGCTGATCGCCACGGTGATGAACCCGCAGTCCGGGGTCGCACAGGCCGTGTACAAGGAGGCCCGCGCCCTGCTGGACTGGGGCTTCGAGGCCGCCGGGGTGAACGGCTCGGTCGGCACGCTGAACACCGTCACCCGCGCCGTGCCCGCCTCGGCGCCGCGCCGGCCGGCGGCCGCCGCGCTGGCACCGGTGATGACCACCGCTCCCGCCTCGGAATCCGCCTCGCTCCGGAACGGCTGGACCTGGTCCGCCGCCGCGGGCGCCCTGGTGGCGGCCGCCGCCGGTACCGTTTTCGCCCGCCGCCGGTACCTCCGCTCGCGCTGACCGCGACAGGCCGGAAAGAGCGGTGGAAGGCTGTTCCCGACGGCCTTCCGACGGCTTTCCGGCGGAATTCCCCCGGCCACCCGAAGCGGCGTGCTACAGTGCGAACAGCACTTGAGTACGCCGCTTCTCGGCGCCGGTGCTTGTTCCACTCCCCGCCGTGGCGAATTCCGTCCTTCTGGACCGGCCGCCCGGCAGTGAATCTCCTTCCTTCTCCCTCGCGGGTCGGCAAGCCAGTGGTGCGTGACACGTCCGCACCCTCACTCCGCCCCCGCCGGGACCCTTCTTTGGCATGTCCGTGAAAGGACCCAGCATGACCACCACACTCGAACACCCCCCTGCCAGAACCACCCGCACCACCCTCCCGACGCCGGTCACCGGCGTCCTCGACATCGTCGGCAACCAGGGCTTCCTGCGCACCGGCGGTTACCACCCGACGCCCGACGACCCGCAGGTGACAACGGCTCAGATCCGCAAGTACGGCCTGCGCAAGGGTGACCTCGTCGAAGGCACCGCCGACCGGCCGCGTGCCCTCGGCACCGTCGAACGGATCAACGGCCGCGAAGCCGGTGCTCCCGGCGTCCGCCCGCACTTCGGTGATCTCACCCCCGTCCACCCGCGTGAGCGGCTGCGGCTGGAGACCTCGCCCAGCGCCCTCACCACCCGGCTCGTCGACCTCGTCGCACCGGTCGGCAAGGGCCAGCGCGGGCTCATCGTGGCCCCGCCCAAGACCGGCAAGACCCTGCTCCTGCAGAGCCTGGCCAACTCCGTCGCCGTCAACCACCCCGATGCCCACCTCATGGTCGTCCTCCTGGACGAACGCCCCGAGGAGGTCACCGACATGCGCCGGTCAGTGCGCGGCGAGGTGCTCGCCTCGACGTTCGACCGCCCGGCCAAGGAGCACATCGCCCTCGCCGAACTGGCCGTCGAACGCGCCAAGCGCCTCGTCGAGCTCGGCCAGGACGTGGTGATACTCCTCGACTCGATCACCCGGCTGTGCCGCGCCCACAACAACGCGGCGCCCGGCAACGGCCGCACCCTCAGCGGCGGTGTCGACTCCGCCGCGGTGCAGGCGCCCAAGCGGCTCTTCGGCGCCGCGCGCTGCGCCGAAGAGGGCGGCTCCCTGACCATCCTCGCGACCGCGCTCGTCGACACCGGCTCCCGGGCCGACGACTACTTCTTCGAGGAGCTGAAGGGCACCGGCAACATGGAACTGCGGCTGGACCGCTCGCTCGCCGAGAAGCGGATCTTCCCGGCCATCGACGTGACCCCGTCCGGCACCCGGCGCGAGGAGCTGCTGCTGCCCGCCGCCGAGCTGGCGGCCGTGCGCGGCCTGCGCCGGGCCCTGCAGTCCAGTACTACAGGGGCGGTTGGAGAGCTCGTAGGCGTCGTTGCGCGTAGTGGATCCGTTTGCTGATGGTTTGGTGGGTTCTGCGCCACATGGATTGGGCGAAGACGAGCGCGGAGGGGTGGCGCACATGC
>NZ_JAPVLS010000042.1:73580-81741 GCF_027158125.1 Streptomyces sp. H39-C1 | reverse complement strand
CTAGAGCGGAGACGTTGCGCACTGGTTGCGCACTGGTTGCGCGCGTCCTGAGAAGCAGGGGTCCAAGCGCGAATCCAGCCTGACCGCCCACCGCCCCGCGGGACGCCCGATGACGACGCCACACATCCGGGGGCGTACTTCCTGCACGCGTCTCCTACGAGCAGATCACCTTGTCTCCAGCCGCCCTCTTTACCCACGGACACCGACTGTCAGGGCGGCAACCGAGACTGCGACGCTCCTGGCCCGCCTGGCCGGCGCGCACGTGCTGGCCCGCCGCGGTGGCCGCTGAACCGGCTGCCGTCGCCCAGGCCGCGCCCGTGTCCGCCGAACTCGTCCAGGTCGCTGCGGCAGCCGGCCGCGAACCGGGGCAGTACGGGCTGGAGTACCTGGCACTGGAATACCAGCGCAGCCGCCCCGGCCCCGCACGGCAGAATGTCGCCCCGCGCTGCTCGAGCCCCTTGACGGACGCAAGGATCTACTCGACACCCTCGCCGCGTTCCTCGACTGTGACGACGACCGTCACTGCACCGCTGTGCGCCTGCAGATCCACCCCAACACCGTGCTTTGCCGTCTGCGTGCTGTACCGGCTGTGCAAGATCGCTGCTCTCACCGGCCTCGTCCCTATCCGCGCCAGCGACCTGCCCGCACTCCACGCCGCCCTGGCCTGCCGACGAGTCGCCCAGACCCAACCAGGGGCCGGCTGATCGCCAGCCAGCAATCCACCGGCAGGAAAGTCGGAGCGGTTCAGACTTCAAGGGACAAGATCGTGAGACGGAAGTGCCGCGTCCCTCAAATGAGACAGCTGGAAAAGCCCAGGCCGCCAGATCAGAACGGGACAATCCGAATGCGGACCTACACACGGCGAGCCGTACCGCCACCGTACGGATCCACGCCTCCGGCGCGCCCTCGGCCAGGAGTGCCCCGCGCCGGTCCCAGGCCCGTACAAAGGCTTCCTGCACCACGTCCTGCGCCTCGCTGTGATCGCCCGTCAGCGCGTACAGCTGCCCTACGAGACGGGGGAACGCCGCCGCGTAGAAGACATCGAATTCCTCCTCGGTCACGAGCGCAAGGACTCCCGTTCCGGGCTCGTGGTTCCCTGCGGAGATTTCCGTGTCCCAGATGCAACCTGCCGCCCCTCCCATGCGTACAGAAGCCGTACCGAGCCAGCTGACCTGCAGCTGTCTTTCCCCGGGGGAGGATCCCATGCCACGCCACACCCGCGTCCGTCACCGCGCCACCACCGCTCTCGCCGCAGTCGGCCTGATCGGCGGGTTGTCGCTCACCGCATGCCAGGGCGCCGGTGTGACACCGAACGCCGCCGCAGCGGAGCGCAGCCGGCCCGCCACCACGGCCGCTGCCGCCGCGCCGACCGCGACCGAGCCCACGCAGCCCGCGCCGTCCCGGGCCGCCCTCGACCGTCTGGCCACCGCCTCGGTCAATATCTCCGACGGTCTGGAGGTCGGCGTCGGCATGCCGATATCGGTGACCTTCAAGCACCCGATACCCGCGGCCGAACGCGCCGACGTCGAGCGTTTGTTGAAGGTCACGGCCGACCCGGGGGTCACGGGGAGCTGGGCCTGGATCAAGGACCGCAATCTGAACGACGGCCAGCGCGTCGACTTCCGCCCGAAGGCCTACTGGAAGCCGGGCACCAAGGTCAGCCTCCACGCGGGCCCCGGTATCTCCCGTACCTTCACCATTGCCCGCTCCCTTGTCGCCACCGTTGACGTCCGCACCCACCGGATGACCGTCGTCAAGGACGGAGCCGCGAACCGGACCATCCCGATCACCGCGGGCGCACCGGGTATGGACACCTGGAACGGCACGATGGTCGTCTCCGACAAGGAACGCTCGGTGATGATGGACTCCCGCACGGTCGGCTACGGCGACTCCTACCTCGGGCGGTACAACTACGCCGTCCACCTCACGACCTCGGGCACCTACCTCCACGAGAACCCCAAGGCCAACACCTACGGCGGCCACAGCAACGTCACCCACGGCTGCATAGGCCTCGCCAGCGACGGAACGGCCCGCCGCTTCTTCGAGCAGGTCATCCCCGGCGACGTCATCCGCGTCACCGGATCCAAGGACCAGGTCGCCGCCGGCAACGGCTACGGAGACTGGAATGTCTCATGGTCCGCATGGCTCGCCCTCAGCGCCCTCTGATCCGTCTCCGTCGGCGCGGGGCGTCCACTGCCCCGCGCCGACGGCCGGCCCGCCGCTCTCGACCCGGGGACCGAAGAGCGCGTACGAGGCCTCACCCCAGGGTGAGCGGGGTCTCGGATGCGACGCGGGACAGCTTCTCGGGGTTGCGGACGTAGTAGATGCCGCTGATGCGGGCGTCCTCGACACGGACCGCCATGATGCCGTCGAGCTCCCCGTCCAGGTGTACGAGGAGTGCCGGGTTGCCGTTGATCATGGTGGGGGCGACAGTGATCGGGCTCTTCTCCTTGCCGAGACCACCGATCATGAAGCGGGCCACCTTCTCGGCGCCGATGATCGGCCGCAGCGCGGCCCGCTTGACTCCGCCGCCATCGCCCATCAGGACGACCTCCGGGGCGAGCACGTCGAGGAGGTCCTGCGGATTGCCGGTTTCGAGTACGCGCCGGAACGACTCCAGGGCGGCCCGGGTCTCGCCCTGGGAGACCACCTGGCGAGGGCGCCGGGCGTCGACGTGCCGGCGGGCGCGGTGCGCGATCTGGCGGACGGCCGCGGGGCTCTTGTCGACGGCGGCCGCGATCTCGTCGTAGCCGACATCGAACGCCTCGCGCAGTACGAAGACGGCGCGCTCGGTCGGCGACAGCGTCTCGAGGATGAGCATCATCGCCATCGACACGCTCTCGGCGAGCTCGACGTCATCGGCCACGTCCGGCGCGGTGAGCAGCGGCTCGGGCAGCCACTGGCCGACATACGCCTCCCTGCGGCGACTCATCGCGCGCAGCCGGTTGAGCGCCTGCCGGGTCGTGATCCGGACCAGGTAGGCGCGCTGGTCGCGCACCTGCTCCAGGTCGACCTTGACCCAGCGCAGCCACGTCTCCTGGAGGACGTCCTCGGCGTCGGCCGCTGATCCGAGCATCTCGTAGGCGACGGTGAAGAGCAGGTTGCGGTGGGCGACGAACGTCTCGGTCGCCAGGTCAGTGGCCTGGTCGCTCATATCTCGACCCTTCTCCTTCGCGGCCGGCCTTGGTTGCCGACGGCCTTCAAGCGTGTATCGACGGCAAGATTCTCATTCGTCAGCAGCCCGGATCCGCCCCGGGGGCCAGGTCAGGCCGCGGGCTGGGCGGTGGCTTTCGTCTCGCCGCGCCGGTCCTGCAGCAACTGCTGGCGCTTGGCACCTCCGGAAACGCGGTGCAGGCTGTACGAACCGGGCTTGCCCGCCTCGTCGGCCAGATGCTTGACGATCCCCTTGCACACGAACTCCTTGAGCCTCGCACCGGAGCGACCGTCGATGTGGAACCAGAGCGCGACGTCGTAGCGGTGGGCGAACTGGAAGATGCCGGCGCGCCGGCCCAGGCTGATGCACTGGCCGGCGAACGCCTGGTTGAGGGGCGAGGGCTGCTCACCGGCGATCCGGCTGAGCACCGTGTCGGCGGCCCGCGCGCCCAGCGGCATCGCGGCCTGGCAGCTCATCCGCAGCGGCAGGTCCGACGGTGCCGCCGAGTCCCCGGCCGCGACGATGCGCTCGTCGTCCACGCTGGTCAACGTCTCGTCCGTGAGCAGGCGGCCCACGGCGTCGGTGCTCAGCCCGCTGCGGGCGGCCAGGTCCGGCACACCGAAGCCGGCGGTCCACACGGTTACCGCACTGGGCAGCGTGCGGCCGTCGCGGAGTTGGACGGTGTCGCGCGCCACCGCCGTCACCTTCGTGCCGGGGCCGTCGAGCACGGTCACTCCGAGGGTGGCCAGCCGCTTGGCGACCGAGCGTCGGCCCCGGGGGTGCAGGTACGGGCCGAGCACCCCTCCGCAGACCAGGGTCACGGTGCGGCCGGCCTCCGCCAGTTCGGCGGCGGTCTCGATACCGGTCGGACCCGCTCCGACCACCGTCACCGCGGCCGTTGCCGGCGCGGCGTCGAGGACCGGCCGCAGCCGCTGTGCCTCCTCCAGACTGGCGATCGGGTAGGCGAACTCGCCCGCTCCGGGCACGCGCGGGTCGGCGCTGCCACTGCCCACCGCGTAGATCAGATAGTCGTAGCCGACCGCGCCGCCCGACGCCAACGCCACGCTGCGTTCGGCCGCGTCGATCCGGGCCACGGAATCGACCACCAACTCGATTCCCGCACGCAGGACTTCGCTGTACTCGACGACAGCGTCGTCGGACCCGCCCACCAGTTGGTGCAGCCGGATCCGCTCGACGAAGCTCCGGCGCGGGTTGATCAGCGTCACGGTCACGTCGTCGCGCTGCGTCAGGCGGTTGGCCGCCATGACGCCGGCGTATCCTCCGCCGATCACGACCACATTGCTGTTCCCGGTCACGGTGTCTCCATTCGTTGTCTGCTATTCGGGCACAAGACACCGCGGGGCCGGTCCCTGTGACAGCGTGTGAGTCAGATCACTCCACGGGACGTCGGCCCGGCATCGGCGCCATCGTCCGATGGGCCGGTGCCGCCGTGAGCTGACCGTCGGGGTGGCCGCCGATCGTGCCTGCGGCGGCCGCGTGGGGGCGCCTGTCTGTGCGCCCGGGCGTCTCCGTGCGCCCCCGCGGGAGGGGTGACCGTGCACCGGAACCCCCTGACCATGAACTGCGGCCATCAGCCGGGCGGCAGCGACCGTGACTCCGCGGGGGCGGCGACGGCACGGCGGTCACCGCGGGGCGCCACGATCATCCGGAACAACTCAGTCATGACGGGGGAACGATGGGACGACGCTGGCTGGTCACGGGATGCTCCTCCGGCCTCGGGCACGCACTGGCCACGGCCGCGGCCCGGGCCGGGGACGAACTGGCGGTCACCGCCCGCAAGACCGCCGACCTGGAGGAGCTGGCCGCCACCTGGCCCGGCCGTATCACCCCGATTCCCCTCGAGTTACGTGACGCCGCCTCGTGCGAGGAGGCCGTCCGTATCGCGGTCGACCGTCTCGGCGGTATCGACATCCTCGTGAACAACGCCGGCGTCGGACTGTTCGGCGCGGTCGAGGAGGTCTCGGACGCCGAACTCCGCGACCAGCTGGAGACGCTGCTGGTCGGCCCATGGCGGCTCACCCGCCTCGTCCTGCCGTTGATGCGGACCCAGGGACACGGCCACATCCTCAACGTCTCCTCCGTGGTGGGCCGGATAGCCTTCCCGGGGCTGGCCGCCTACGTCGCCGGAAAGCACGCCCTCGAAGGCATGAGCCAGGCGCTGACCATCGAGGCCGCCCCGCACAACATCCGCGTCACCGTGCTCGAACCGGGCATGTTCGCCACGCGCTACGGCACGTCCATGACAGAAGCGGGCCATCGGGTCCCCGCGTACGACGGGACGAACCGCGAGATGCTCGAAGGCTCCCGCGGCCTTGCGGACCATCCCGAGACCGGCCGCCCCGAGGACTTCGCGGCACGGGTCCTCGACATCGTCGCCGCCGCCGCGCCCACACCCCTGCGGATCCCGGTCGGCGACGACGCGTACGGCTATCTGGACCAGGCGGAACAGGAGGCCCGCGAGGAGTTCGCCGCGGCCCGGATTCTCGCGCGGGGTCCCCTTCCGGCCTAGCAGCAGTCGGCGACAAGGGCCCCGGAGGTTCCTCCCGTAGACGCACGGCGTTCAGGTGCGATACCCCATCACTCTCTACGTTCAGGGGGTCAAGAGATTGTCAAGCTTCTCCGGCAAGCACCCCAACACCTACGTGCACGACGTGCTCGCCCAGGTGCTGGCGCCGCGCCGCTGAGCCACCCAGCGCACGAGGCCAGGCCCCGCAGAGAGGATCTGCGGGGCCCGGCCTCGCGTGCGTTGGACGCCCGCACGCCTCGGACGAAGACGTAGCCCCTATCGGGTCGTCGTCCGCCCGGCGCGTCACATTCCCGGCGGCTGTGTCGTCCTACTGCAGAGAGACGCCGTACTGCTGAGGCGGGCCGTCCAGCAGGCGGCGAAGGAACGGACCAGAGGAGAGACCGCAATGTCGGCAACCGGGGCAACGAGCAACACAGCGACGCTCATCCGTTTCCACTCCGCGGTGAACAGCGGTGACCTGGACATCATCTCGAAGGCCATCGACGAGTTCGTCGCACCGGACGTGCTCTTCCACGCGCCGGTACCGATGGGCGCGACGGGAGGGGAGGCCATGAAGCGGGTGTGGGAGCTGCTCCTGCGCGCGTTCCCCGACATCCACGTCGCCGTCGAGGAGACGATCACGGAGGGGGACAAGGTCGTCTCCAGGAACACGGTGACCGGGACGCACCGGGGCGAGTACCGGGGCCTGGCGCCCACCGGAAGGACCGTCACCTACAACGAGATCTTCATCTTCCGCTTCGCCGGCGGGCGGATCGCCGAGATCCGCGGCGTCGTCGATGTCCTCGCGCAACTGCGCCAGCTCGGCGCCCTTCCGTCCTGACGAGGGCGGCGCCCCCGGGGCCGTAGCGCTCACGGGATCCGGCGGTGGACGTCCTCCAGCAGGTTCTGCATGGCCATGCGGAAGATCTCGGCCTGTTGGTCGCCGAGGAACGAGGTGTGCCCGAACACCTCCAGGACGACGAGGCCGTGCAGGTGCCCCCACGCACTGAGCAGCAGGGCGGTCGCGGGGGGCGGCAGATGTCCCAGACCGTAGTGCGGCAGCTGCTCCAGGTACGTCCGGAGTGCGGGCGAGAGCGAGGGGGCGTCGGCCGCGGCGAGTTGCTCCGTGGTGAAGTCCGCGAACAGCTCGCGCTCGAAGATCGAGCTCATTCGGCGTGTTGCCTGGGTGGTCGGGCCGTCGGTGGGTGCCGCGTAGTCCCGCAGCGGCGTTCCGTACAGGAGTTGGAAGTGCTCGGGATGGGCGATGGCCCATCGGCGGTAGCCCTCGGCGGCGACGACCAGACGCGGCAGGGCCGAGTCGTCCGCCGCGGTGTCGACGGCGGCCTGCACGGCATCGGCCAGGTCGTCGTACGCCTTGGTGACGAGCACTGTGACGAGGGCATCGCGGCTCGGAAAGTAGTGGTAGAGCGCCTGCACCGTCATGCCGAGGCTGCGGGCGACCGCCCGCAGGGACAGGGCCGCGGGCCCGTGTTCGGTGATGTGGCGCTCAGCGGCGTCCAGGATTTCCTGGGTTGCGGCGGCCCGGCGTCGCTCGCGCAGGGTGGGCGGAGCCATGGCGTGTTCCTCTACGGCAGGCGGCGACGGACGACGGTCGCCCCGGTGGGCCACCCGGAAACGGCAGGGTGTGAAGAAAATCTAACACTGCCAAAGTTTCTGCTGCCTCACTAACGTCGCTCGTGGCGACGAAGGGTGCGACACGCACCTGTTTCCGACGGGGTGAACCGACTCCGCGGAGCACCGCGCGCCCGGCCCCTATGGGTCAACTCCGTCCGCTTCGCGTCGTTTTCACCGTAGGGACACCAAAGGAGAGCGTGCGTGTTCGAACACATAGCTGAACTGGCGATTCGCCGGTCCCGGCTGATCCTCATCGTCGCCGTCGTGGCCGTGGCCCTCATGGGTGTCCTGGGCGCCGGCGCGTTCGGCAAGTTGCTGGGAGGCGGCTACGACGACCCGGCATCCCCGTCCACCCGGGCCGGAAAGGTCATCGACCAGAAGTTCGGCGGGGAGACGAACCTGGTCCTGCTGGTCCGCGCCGCCGAAGGGCGCGTCGACGCCCCGGCCGCCCAGCACAGCGGCCGCGCTCTGGTAGCGGACCTCAAGAAGAACCCGAACCTGGAGAACGTCATCTCCTACTGGGACACCGCCGGTCCCGACCTCCTCTCCAGGGACGGCCGCGAAGCGATGGTGCTCGCCCATGTGAAGGGTGATGACACGGAGCGGGGTGAGAACGCCAAGAGCGTCATCGACGCCTACGCAGGACCGTACGAGGGCGCACTCACCGTCCAGGCCGGCGGCGGCGCAGCCGTGACCAGCGAGATGGGCACCCAGGCAGGCGAGGATCTCGTCCTGGCCGAGAGCATCGCCGTGCCGCTCACCCTCATCCTGCTGCTGCTCGTCTTCGGCAGCATGGTCGCAGCCATTCTGCCGCTGGCCATCGGCACCATCGCCATCGTGGGCAC
>NZ_JAPVLS010000042.1:26929-73570 GCF_027158125.1 Streptomyces sp. H39-C1 | reverse complement strand
CGTGGGCACCTTCGCGGAGCTCTTCGTCCTCGGCAGCGTCACCGATGTCTCCGTCTTCGCGATCAACCTGACCACGGCCCTGGGGCTCGGCCTGGGCATCGACTACGCCCTGCTCATGGTCAGCCGCTTCCGGGAGCAACTCGCGGCAGGGGCGGGCGTGGACGACGCCGTCCGGCGGACGGTGAGCACCGCGGGCCGCACAGTCGCGTTCTCCGCCGCCACGGTGGCAGCAGCACTCGGAGCACTCCTGGTGTTCCCCCAGTACTTCCTGCGCTCGTTCGGCTACGCCGGGATCGGTGTCGTCGCCATCGCGGCCCTCAGCACCCTGTTCGTCATGCCGGCGCTGTTCATCGTCCTGGGGCACCGGGTCAACAGCGGGCGGCTGCCGTGGGCGAACCGAGGGCGAGGGAGCTCCGACACGCGGACCCCGTTCTGGGGACGGCTGGCCGGCACGGTCATGCGGCGCCCCGCGCTCACCGCACTGCCCGTGCTCGCGGTCCTGCTGCTGGCGGCGAGCCCGCTGCTGGGCATCACCTTCGGCACACCGGACGAACGCGTGCTGCCCGACGACGCCGCGAGCCGCCAGGTCTCGTCGGTCCTGCGGGAGAAGTTCAACGGCAACGACGACGCGGCCCTCCACGTCGTCATCGACCAACCCGTCAGCAAGGCCCCGTTGGAGTCGTACGCCGTCGAACTGTCCGGACTCAAGGGCGTCGTCCGCGTCGAGACCAGCACGGGAATCTTCGCCGGCGGACGGTCCACGGCGACCGACCCCGGCAACACCGCCCTCGGCCGCCCCGACGCACAGCAGATCAACGTGGTGAGCAGCCTGCCACCGAAGTCGGGGGAAGCTCAGAGCCTGGTCAAGGAGGTGAGGTCGATCGCCCCGCCCGCCGGGGCACACCCCCTGGTCGGCGGAGTCGACGCCGCACTGGTCGACTCCAAGGACTCCATCGCCGGCCAACTCCCACTCGCCATCGCCCTGGTCGCTCTCACCACCTTCGTCCTGCTCTTCCTGTTCACCGGCAGCGTCGTGCAGCCGCTGCGTGCGCTGCTCCTCAACATGATCAGCCTGGGGGCGACGCTCGGCGTCATGACCTGGATCTTCCAGGACGGCCACCTCTCCTCCTTGCTCGGATTCACCGCGCAGCCCATGGAGGTGTCCATGACCGTGCTGATGTTCTGCATCGCCTTCGCCCTGTCGATGGACTACGAGGTGTTCGTCACCAGCCGCATCAAGGAACTCCACGACCTGGGCGAGGACAACGAGTCCGCCGTGACCAACGGCCTCGGGCACACCGGACGCATCGTCACCGCGGCGGCGTGCCTGCTCGCGGTGAGCTTCTTCGCCTTCGGGACGGCCAAGCTCAGCTTCATGCAGATGTTCGGCCTCGGCAGCGGACTGGCCGTCCTCATCGACGCCGTCGCCGTACGCGGCATCCTCGTACCCGCAGCGATGCGTGTGCTCGGCCGCTCGGCCTGGTACGCGCCCGGCTTCCTGCGCACCTTCCACGCGCGGTTCGGCCTCAGCGAAGGCGGCCCCGCGCCCGCGGCCGCGCCGGAGCTCGTCGACGAGTCGCCGTACGCGAAGAACTCGGCGCAGGTCTGACCACGCGAGAGCGCACCCACGCAGTGCCCGCCTCCACCGCACCGGAGGCGGGCACGGTCGTGCCGCGCGATCGACTCGACGCTGCCCTGCTGACGAGTTCGCCTGCTCCCCGCCGGCCTGTCCTCAAGCGCTTGGCTGTGATGCAACCGGGTGACGTGGGATGTATGCCGTCGGACGTTCGGTCGGCGGAGGGCCGGGATCCGGTACATGTGGAACCTCTTGTTCCTGGCTGCATACTCCCAGCGGTGCCCTCATGTCCTTGCGCCCCGTTCTCGGCGCCGTCGCCAGTGCCGCGCTGCTGCTCCTGCTCAATGTCCCCATGGCATCGGCGGACCCGAGCGAGGTAGTGACCGTCGACCCAACCGGTAGTCTCGCAGCCGACGGGACCATCACCCTCTCCGGCACCTACCGCTGTGCAAGTGGACAGAACCCCGTGTTCGTGTCCTCCTCCGTGTCCCAGGGCGACACCCGTGTCCGCTACGGCATCGGTGGCACCAACGCCGTCTGCGACCAGACGGAGCACCGTTGGGTCAACTCCGAGAAGCTCGCCCGGGGCACCGTCACAGCAGGCGCCGTCCGTGTTGAAGCCACCGTGATGGAACTGGACTCCAGCGGAGGTCTCCCCCTGCCGAGGCTCCACGTGGCCGGGCAGCAGGACGTCAGGCTCGTCGCGGGCTGAGAAGAGCGGTCTGCCGCTCCGCCCTCAGGCCAGGAGTTTGGTCTTGGCCTGCTCGAATTCCTTGTCCGTGATGTCGCCGTGCTTCTTGAGTTCGGCGAGCCTGGCGAGCTCGTCGGTGGTGCTGCTGGTGCCGGCGGCGGCACGCACGTACGTCTGGAACTCCTCCTCGTGGCGCCTGGCCTGGTGCACGTCGCGCTCGTGCATGCCGCTGCCCCGGACGATCAGGTACACGAAGACGCCCAGGAACGGCAGGACCAGGACGAAGAACGCCCAGAAGGCCTTCATCCAGCCGTTCAGCTCGTGGTCACGGAAGATGTCAGCGATGACACGGAACAGCAGCATGAACCACAGCACCCACAGAAAGATGACCGCTATGGTCCAGAACAGGTTCAGCATCGGATAGTCCGATGCCAGGCTCACCGATTGGTTCATGGTCTTCTCCGTCGGTCGCGGTTGTTCTCAGGTCGCCGGTTGTGGTCTCAACTGACGAGTCCGTAAAGGCTCTGTCCCACCAGCCATAGGCCGAGTCCGAGCGACAGGCTCACGATCGCCTGGTCCTGGTGACCCTCGATCCAGGAGCGCAGACCGCTGAGTCCGGTCGCGGCGGCGGTCGGCCTGAAGGTGGCGTAGAGCTCCATGACCAGCAGGCTGGAGGTGGCCAGCAGGACGTAGCCGATCAAGGCCAGGTAGGTGGCGAGGGACGACAGGTTCGCCTGCACCACCGTCGCTCCACCGGCGGCGACGATGCCCCATGGCTGGAGCAGGATTCCCAGTCCCGCCGCGGACCACAGGGATATGTTGTCGAGTCGGGCGAACCACTTGGGGGACTGGCGTGGCCGGCGCCCACGGCGCCGTTTGCGCTCGCCGTAGAACACCATGCCGAAGCCCAGCAACAGTTTCACGGCCAGGGCGGCGGTGGACGGCGCACTCTTGTGCACGAGGGGTTCCCCGCCGGTCACCAGGACCACTCCGGCGATGACAAGTACCAGACACGCCAGCCAGGCCAGGATGAACGCCAGTCCCTTGCGCACTCCTTTGAGCCCCGAGAGAAGCAGGATGAACGCGGTGTTGTGCAGGGGCCCCAAGGTGATGGCCAGACCGATGACGACGAGGTCAAGCACCATGGCTGCCTCCACGGGAGAGCCGCGTTCGGTGAGTTGAGCAGATGGGATCTGCTCAACTCACGGCGGCGGCACTCGTCGGTCAGGATCGGGCTGCTGATGTCCCGGAGCGTGCGGGGGTGCACAGGGCATAGATGACGAAGATGTCGATGGCGATCAGGACGATCGCCCAGAACGGGTTGTAGGGCACCCACATGAAGTTGGCGATCAGGCTCAGTCCGACGAGGATGACGCCCACGGCGCGCGCCCACAGGGCTCCGGAGAAGAGAGCGCAGCCGGCGAGAAGCACGATGATGCCCAGGATGAGATGGATCCAGCCCCAGCTGGTCAGGTTGAACTGGAACGTGTAGTTCGTGGTTCTGACGAACAGGTCGTCCTTGGCGATGGCGGAAATCCCCTCGAGGATGGCCATGGCGCCGCTGAAGATCATCATGATCGCCGCGAACACAATCCAACCGGACTGACTGGCGAACGATGACCCGCCGGTACGGGTGCCTGCGGCCTGCGCCTGGTTGACGTTGCTGGCCATAGGTGCCTCCGTGATCAGGGGAGTCGCACGGAGCGGCCCTCTGAGCAGGCCGGTCGGCAGCTCCTCTACCAGCGTTCCACGACAATGCCGATCCCGCTCACTGTGCCGACCATGGGGTGCTGACGCTGGACCGGACGTGGGAGTTGAGACAGTGAGTAGTGGTGCAATGACTTGGAGTGATGAAGGCGTGGCTGCCTCCTGGGCATTCAGCGCGGACGATCGGGCCGGTGCCCGCATGGCGGCGGTCAGCGTTTGATGCGTCCGCGTACGGCGAGTGCGGCCAGGGCCAGGAGGATGGGTTCCAGCAGACGGGAAGTCATCTCGATGTAGGTGCCGGCAGTGGTGAGGTTCTGTCCGGAGGAGCGGAAGACCACGGAGTTGACGGCGACGCGAGTGGCTTTCTCGGTGCGCGCCGCGGTCATGCGCCGGCTGAGACTGCCGCGCAGGGAAGGATCCGGTGAGCTGGTGGTGAGGCTGATGGCGCTGCCGCGGAGGGTTCCTGTGGTGGCGGGGTCGGGGTCGTGGTCGGGCAGTCCGAAACCGCTGAGTAGGAGGATGGTCACCGACATGGCTGCCAGTAGCCAGGCCAGGGCGCGGGAGGAGCGCAGGCCGTACCCGGAGAGCAGCCAGTAGCCCCACAACAAGCCGCGTTCGCCGCGGGGGGTGGAGGCGCGGTCGTGGCGGCGCATCTCCATCTCGCCGTAGTAGAAGTCGGCGGCGCCAGGCTCGTTCTTGCCGTCCTCGAACGCTTTGCGCAACTGTCGGTAGAGCGCGGCCACGTCTTCGGGGTCGGGAGTGAGGCCGGGGTCGGGGTGGTGAGGACCTTCGCTCCAGACCCGGGCCGACGGTGGCCGGCCGGCCACCGGTGCGGGTTGGCCGGCGTTCCGGGCGCGCCAGTGGTGCTCTTCCGCCAACGTCCGCCGGCGGGTCCACCGGTAGGGCCAGATGCCGCGGAGGTGCCAGCCGGCGGGGGCCGGGGCGAGAGTGCAGCGGCCCTCCAAGCGGAGCTGGTCGAGATGGAAGGCCCCGGAGAACAGGCACTTGGTCAGATCGGTGTCGGTCAGGACCAGGTGCGCGGCATCGACACCCTGAACCGATTGCACCGTGGCCTGGGGAGCTGCCCCGGCCAACAGGCTCTCGCCGCTCGGCGCGCGGTAGGCGAAGGGAGCCGGGTGGGCGGTGACCGCGGCGGGGGCGGACAGGACCGCGTGGCTGAGGTCCACTGCCGCGTAGCGGAGCCGCATCGTCATCGTCGCCTCCCATCGGGTCCGTACGTAGTCCACTCGACGCGCCGCGATTTCGAGGGTCACCGGCGTCTCGAATACCGCGCCGCTCAGATTGACTGTCCGGGCACAGAGCACCGGCCCGAAGGACGACGCTGCCGCAAACCGCGCGCTGGAGAACCGGGCGTCCCCACTGAACTGCGCCCCGTCGAAACCGGCTTCCCCGGTGAACTGCGTCGCAAGGAACTGGGCGTCCCCAGCGAACTGCGCTCCATCGAACTGGGCGTCCCCACTGAACTGAACCCCGTCGAAACCGGCTTCGCCGCTGAACCGCGCATCGAGGAACCGGGCGCCCTTGGTGAAGCAGGCCGTGTCGAACGAGGCATTAACGGCGAATTCAGCCTCGCTGAACCAGGCGTTCTCGCTGAACCGGGTCTCGCGGAATCCAGCAGGTCCGCTGAACTCCGCTCTGTCGAAGTGGGCATCCTCGGTGAACTGCGCCATGTCGAACGCGGCGTCCTCAACGAACCGCGTCCCGTCGAACCAGGCGTCCTTCATGAACCGTGTCCCGCTGAACCAGACACTCTTGGAGAACTGCGCCTCGGTGAACCAGACGGCGTCGTGGAACTGGACCTCGCGGAAGCGGGCTTGCCCGGTGAACCGTGCACCGTGGAACCAGGCGGGTCCGGTGAACCGCGCCCCGTTGAACCGGACGTTCTCGCGGAACGTCGCCTCGGCGAAGTAGGCGGAGCCGAAATGCGGGTTCCCCGTGGCGGGGTCGCGCACCGCGTCGAGGACCTGGTTGAGGAGGGACCGGGTGAGCGGGGTTCCGCGGAGGTCCACATCACTGCCGGACGTCAGGCCGGCGAGGTGGGCGGCGCGGTCGGCGTCGGCGAGGTGAGCCAGGCAGGCGGTACTGCCAGGGGTGTGGACGCCTCGGCAACCAATGGGGTCGTGAGCCGGATCCGCACCATGCCCGCAGTGCGGCCAGCCAGGGGTCAGGGGTACGGGTGTCGGGGGTGCGCTCATGGGTGGCGGCTCCAGCTGCTCGATCGATAGGACCTTACCGACCAGGGCCGACAGGACGCGCCGGAGCGGGTGAACCGCACGCGGGACGGGTTGCTCGCAGATGGCCGCAGTCGCGACACCGCCCCGCATAAGGGACTTCCGCACCGGACTCCAGAATCGGACACCGGGGTCCTGGCTCCTCAAGTATCTTGCTGCGGTGGACCAGTTGATCACCGAAGACCCGACCCATATGGGCCCGTACCGCCTGATCGCCCGCCTGGGCGCGGGCGGAATGGGTCTGGTCTACCTGGGCCGTTCGGAGGCCGGACGGACCGTGGCCGTGAAGGTGGTGCAGGCCGAGCACGCTCAGCACCCCGAATTCCGCAAGCGGTTCGCGCGAGAGGTAGCGGCGGCCCGTCGGGTGGGCGGGGCCTGGACGGCGGACGTGCTCGACGCCGACACCGAGGCCGCCGTGCCCTGGGTGGCGACCCAGTACATCCCGGGGCCGGACCTGCAGACGGTGGTCGCCAAGGACTTCGGACCGCTGCCCGAGCATTCGGTACGCACCCTCGCCAACCGCCTCGCCCTCGCGCTGCAGGCTGTTCACGAGGTGGGCCTGATCCACCGCGACCTGAAGCCGTCCAACGTCCTCGTCACCGTCGACGGCCCCCGCGTCATCGACTTCGGCATCGCTCGGGCGATGGACAGCCTCGCCGGGGACAGCCTGCACACCCGCACCGGCATGCTGATCGGCTCCCCGGGGTTCATGTCGCCGGAGCAGGTACGCGGCCTTGAACTCACCCCCGCCAGCGACGTCTTCTGCTTGGGTGCCGTGCTCGTCTACGCCGCCACCGGGCGCCTCCTGTTCGGCGCCACGGACACCGGCCTCAACGCCCACCTCTTCCGGATCGCCGAGGAGGAAGCGGACCTGACCGGTGTACCGGAATCGCTGGTCGATCTCGTACGCGCCTGTCTGCACAAGAACCCGGCCGAGCGGCCCGCACTGCAGCAGATCGCGGCGCACACGGCGGCGGACGGGAACGGCGAATGGCTCCCTGGCCCCGTGCTGGCCCAACTCGGCCGACATGCGGCTCAGTTGCTGGACTATGCCCCTGCGATGCGGACCGCTCCGCCGGCCCCGGCTTCCGTCGTCCCCGTCCAGCCGCTGCCCCCCATGCCCGTGTACACCCCGACGGCCCCGGCGGACTTCCGTCCGGCTCCGGGCTTCGGCCCGCCACCGGGGCCGTACCCCGGCTCCTGGCCCGCGCCCCCTGTCCCGGCGGACGTCCACGGCCCGCATCCCCGGCGCTGGTGGGGCCTGGCGGTGATCACGCTGGCACAGTTGCTGGTGCTGATCAATGGGTCGTACCTGGACATGATCGAGCCGGCCGTCATGGCCGATCTGCAGATCCCTCACGACGACCTGAGCCTGCTGTACCTCGCCCATCCCCTCGCCTTCGGGGGTCTGCTCCTCCTCGGCGGGCGCATCGCGGATCTCATGGGCCGTAAACGGGCGCTGATCATCGGTCTGGCCGGCTTCGCGGTGGCCTCCGCGCTCGGCGGCGCGGCCGCGGGCGGCGACATGCTCATCTGGGCCATGGCGCTGCAGGGTGTCTTCGCCGCTCTGCTGTGGCCGTCGGCGCTGTCCCTGCTGGCCACCTCCTTCACCGACCCGAAGGAGCGCGGCAGGGCCTTCGGGGTCTTCGGTGTCATTGCCGGCGGCGGCTCGGCGATCGGACTGCTCGTGGGCGGTTGGGTGGTCACGAAACTGGACTGGCGCCTCGGTCTGTACATCAACGTCCTGATCGCCGTGGTCGCCGGGATCGGCGCGGCCACCCTGGTGCACGAGCGTCCGGGCCGCACTGCGGTGCGCCTGGACCTACTCGGCGCGGTGCTCGGCACCGGCGGACTCTTCGCCCTCACCCTCGGCTTCAACAAGGCCGGGACATGGGGCTGGACCGACCCCCGGATCGCGGCCCTACTGGTGGGTGGCGTCCTGCTGCTCGCGGCCTTCGTGGGGTGGCAGACCCAGGCGTCGACCCCGTTCCTGCCGCCCTACGTCTTCAGGGACCGAGCCCGCCTCGGCGCCTTCCTCACCATGGTCGTGGCAAGTATGGGACTTGTCGCGCTGTTCCTGACCGAGACCTTTTATCTCCAGGATGTCCTCGGTTACGACCCGTTCCGGTCCGGCGTCGCCTTCCTGCCCACAGTCGGCGCGATGGTCATCGGGTCCACCCAGATCTCCGCCCGCCTGCTGCACCGCGTCGGACCCCGCGCCTTGATGGTGCCGGGCCTGGCACTCGTGGCCGTCGGCGTTCTGCTCCTGACGCGCCTCACGCTCGACAGCACCTACTCCGCCCAGGTGCTGCCGAGCATGCTCCTCACCGGTCTCGGCACAGGCATGGCCTTGATGCCGCTCTTCGCCATCGCGACGGCCGGCACCACCCCGCAGGACTCCGGTGTGACCTCGGCATCGGTGAACGCCGCTCAACAGTTCGGGGGTTTGATCGGAGTCGTGGGGTTCAGCAGCATCCTCGGCTCGGCCATCGTCGCCCGGGTGCACGATCTGTCCGGGCTCCCGCCAGGCCTTGACGAGCTGGCCCGGAGCGGGCGCGCCAGCAGCCAGCGAGGGCTCCCACCGTCGCTGTCGAAGCCGCTCGCCGAAGCGACCATGAGCGGATACACCTCCACCCTCTGGTGGGTGGCCGGCATCCTGCTGCTCGCGGCCCTGGTAGCGGGCCTGATGATCCCGCCCACCGGCCCCACGACCGAGCCGGCAGCTCTCTACGGCAAGGGCGGCCACGTCGGACCTTCATGACGCGAGAGGGCGGCGTGACCCCGGCGTAATGAAAGTACGTGACGGGCGGTGGTCGGGCTCCGCCGCTCATCGGCTGAATCGCCACGTACCCGGGGCGGGTCTAGGCTGGAGGTGGACTCGGGGCCATTTCCCGCTGAGGTGGTTGATCATGACCGGACTGGTGTTCCGGAGTTTCGACTCCGCTGACGAGACAAGACCGTTCGAGGACGGCAAGGGCAGGCTGGACCTGCTCGAAACCGATGGTGGACCGGTCGGTCGGGCGGTCTTTGAGCCTGGCTGGCGCTGGTCCGAGCACATCAAGCCGATGGCCGGCACCGACAGCTGCCAGTCGGCCCATACCGGGTACGTGGTGAGCGGCCGGATCAAGGTCGTCATGGACGACGGCGAGAGCGCCGAGGCGGGTCCGGGCGACTTCATCCAGATCGCACCAGGACACGACGCCTGGGTGGTCGGCGACGAACCCTGCGTGGCGCTGGACTGGACCGGCTACGGAGATTACGCGAAGCCGACTTCGTAACAGGGTCCCGCGGGAGTCAGGCCCGGGCAGCCGGGCCTCGATCGCCTCCGTCAGCCACTCCAGGAAGAGCGCGACCGGCTCGGCCGGAGCCGATGCCGGGTCGAACGTGGCGAGGGGGCCGGCGAACACCTCCAGACCCCGCAGCCACGCACGTACATCCCGCGATCCGTCCGCCGCACCCATCAGGATCTCCGTCCCCGTCGCGTCCCACCGGTCACGACCGTACTGACCGCCCACGCTCCCGGCGACGGGTTCCGGACCCCGTCCCGAGGGCGTTACGACCGCCGGAACACCGCCCAGGAAGCGGACGCCCGCGCACGCGGCCTGATCACCTCGGCGGATCCTCGCCCGTCAGGCCGTCGACGGATTCGCGGATGAGGTCGGCGTGACCGACGTGGCGGGCGTACTCCTCGATGAGGTCCAGCAGGATGCGGCGGAGGTTGGGGTGTTCGCCGCTGCGGGTGACATAGGCGCCGAGCTGATCCAGTCCGCCCTCGCTGAGTGCTTGGTCAACGGTGGCACGGGAGCGGGCGACCGATTCCTGCCAGAGAGTGCGCAGTTGCTCGGGAGTGTCCTCGGCGGCCGAGCGGTAGTCCCAGTCGGGGACGCTGTCCCAGTCGACGGTGTCCCAGGGGGCGCCGGCGGCGGAGCCGAGCCACAGCCGGGCGAAGTGGCTGTCTTCCACGTGCGCCAGATGTTTGAGCAGCCCGCCCAGAGTGACGGTGGATGCGCCAACCGTGGCTTGCAGACCGGCGCTGTCCAGGCCGGAGCACTTCCAGGCGAGCGTGGCCCGCTGGCGTTCGAGGGCGCCGAGGACGGCTGCCGCCTCGGTACCGGCGAGGGGAGGTTCCGGCCATGTTTCCGCAGTGAACTCAGTCATGGCCGCAGACCTTAGCGAACGGCTCCGACAGCGCGTACCGGCGGACCCAACCGGCCGACCGCGCTCATGCGGCGGGCTCCGGGGCGATCTCGGCGATCAGGTTCTCGATGAGGGCCTTGATCTCATCGCGGATCGGGCGGACGGCCTCGACGCCCTGGCCGGCCGGGTCCTCCAGCTTCCAGTCCAGGTACCGCTTGCCGGGGAAGACCGGGCAGACGTCGCCGCAGCCCATCGTGATGCAGACGTCGGACGCCTGGACGGACTCGACCGTCAGTACCTTGGGGATCTCCGCCGAGATGTCGATGCCGACCTCGCGCATCGCCTCCACTGCCGCCGGATTCACCTGGGCGCCGGGGGCGGAGCCGGCGGAGCGGACCTCGACGCGGTCTCCGGCCAGGTGGGTGAGCCATGCGGCCGCCATCTGGGAGCGGCCGGCGTTGTGGACGCAGACGAAGAGGACGGATGGCTTGTCGGACACGGTGTTCTCGTTCCTTCTGTCGGCGAGCGTCGTGGGCGGGAGCTGGCATCAGCGCTCACTGATGTGAAAGTATCAGCAGATGATGACGTCAGTCGACACTGACCTGATGCGGGTTCTCGCCGACCCGCTCAGGCTGCAGATCGTGACCCTTCTCGCCCGGGAGACCTTGTGCACCACGCACCTGGTGGAGGAGACCGGGGCCAGACAGACCAACCTCTCGAACCACCTCAGGGTGCTGCGCGAGGCAGGCGTGGTCGATACCGAACCCTGCGGCCGATTCACGTACTACAAGCTGCGGCCGGACGTCATGGAAGCCCTGGCCGGGTCCTTCACCGAGCTCGCCGCCACCGCTCGCGCCACCGCCGAGGGCAACCTCAAGCGTTCCTGCCCCTGATCTCCGTACCTGCATTGAGGAGTCCCGTTGAGTGCCACCGAGGCCGGCGCCGCGACCACGGCGGAATCGCCGCCCATACCTGAGACCGGCCCCCAGCCTGCCCCGGGCGCCACCCCGCCCCGCGTCCCGCTGGCCCACCGGGCGGCAGCGGAACTGGTCGGCACCGCCGCCCTCGTGGCTGTGGTCGTCGGCTCCGGCATCCAGGCAACCCGGCTCAGCAAGGATGTGGGCCTGCAACTGCTGGCCAACTCCACTGCCACGGTCTTCGGCCTCGGCATCCTGGTCCTGCTGCTCGGCCCGGTCTCCGGTGCCCACTTCAACCCCGCCGTCACCCTCGCCGAGTGGTGGAACGCACGGCGCGGCGGCGCAGGCGTGACCGGCCGCGAGGTTGCCGTGTACCTCCCCGCGCAAGTGGTCGGGGCGATCGGCGGCGCGGTCCTGGCGGACGCGATGTTCGGCGAACCGCTCGTGAAGTGGTCCACGCACGACCGCTCGACCGGACACCTGCTGCTGGGCGAGGTCGTCGCCACCGCCGGACTCGTCCTGCTGATCTTCGGCCTGGCCCGCACCGGCCGACTGCGCTTCGCACCGGTCGCCGTCGCCTCGTACATCGGTGCCGCCTACTGGTTCACCTCGTCGACGTCGTTCGCCAATCCGGCGGTGACGATCGGCCGGGCTTTCACCGACACCTTCGCCGGGATCGCCCCGAGCTCGGTGCCCGGCTTCATCGGCGCCCAACTCGCCGGCGCCGTTGTGGGCCTGGCCCTGGTCGCGCTCGTCTTCGGCCGGACCGGCACCGCTGCTGCGGCAGCCACCGCCGCAGCGGGAGCCGAATGACCCACGCCGCGCGGGTGCAGTGATCGGCGGCGGCCCAGCCAGGGCTCGCCGCCGGCTACCACCTGCGCCAGTTCGGCGTTCAGCCTCGTTTGAAGACCGCCTCAGCCTTGTTGTGGCCGCAGGGAAGCAGCTGGATCGCCGTGCCGCCGTTCACCGTGCCCACGCACAGTTTGGCCTGCTCGGAGTAGACGGTGCTGTTGCCGGCGCGGACGGAGAACCGCTGCGCCGGATTGCCGCTGCAGTTCGCGAGCTGCACCACCGTGCCGGGGGCGGTGGCACCCCAGGCGGCGTCCATGCAGAGGCCTTTCGTCCGGACCGTGCCGTTCGAGGGGTCCCACTTCTGGTTCGCGCTGCCGTCGCACGCCGCCAGGATCAGCGGTGTGCCGTCCGAGGCCTTCGATCCGCTGAGGCACTTGCCGGTGCCGGGGTTCACCAGCGCGGTCGCCGTTCCGGCATTGCCCCCGTTGGTGGTTCCCCCGCTCGCGGGGGGAGTGCTCGCCGTCGGCTTCGAAGTGGCGGCGTCCTGGGGAGCCCCCTGGGTGCCGGGGGCCTTGGCCCCGGGTGCGGAGGACGATGAGGAGTCCTTCAGCGTGAGAACGAGGGCAGTGCCCATCAGGCAGGCGCCGACCGCGGTCGCCACGATCACCCAGCGGCGGGTGAACGGCCCTCCTCTCCGGCGGTTCTCGGGTGCGGCCCCGCCGACGGGGTGGCCGGCAGGATCGGCACCCGCCTCCTCATGGGCGGGCGCGTCCGATGACGGATGCAGCCGGCGTGCCACGGGCTCGTCCAGGAGGCCGGTGTCCACGACACCGTTCGCGTCGATGGTGAAGCGCCACCGCGGCTGGTCGACCCGGCCGACGACGACCACCGACCAGCGTCCGTCCGGATCGTCCGCCAGCTTGGTGATGCGTTCGCGTTGGCGGTCACGGCCGCCGGGCAGACCGACCAGCAGTGCCACCCCGCCGCTCACGTCGTCCAGCGCGGCATCGCCGTCGGTCAGGGCCTGGGTCGGTGACTCGGCCGATCCGAACCGCTCCGCGGCCCCTGGTCTGAACCCGATCCGGACCACCTGCACACCCTGTGACCACGGGCTCGTGGTGAGCTCGCGGGTCCACGCCTCGGCCAGGGCCCTTGCCTGCCGGGCGTCGCCCTCCAGGCTGATGATGCCGCCGACCTGACTGAGGTTCAGCAGCGCGAAGCCCGAGGCGGTGTCGCCGAGCGAGACCAGCTTCGGGTACGGGTCCGGCAGTGACTCCGCCACACTCGCGCTCTGCAGCATGCGCAGCCGCGCATGCCAGGTCCGGCCGCCGTGATCGGCGGTCCACCCGACGGGGGGACGCTCGTCGGGGGTCTTGAGGCGAAGCCAGACGGTGTCGGGTCCGACGACGACCACATGGGCCACGGGAACACCGCGGTTCTCGCGGTCGCAGGCGGTGGCCAGGACGCGTACGACCCGGTCCACGGTCCACAGGCCGTGATCGGCGCCCCGGGCCGGCCCCGATCGTGCCTCGGTCCTTCGCGACCTGCGCAGCCGGGCACGCCAGTCGCCGCGGCGAGGAACGCGATCAGCGGATCGGCTCGGCAGTGTCACCTGTGGCCCCTCGGTTGTGGGCGGCTGGTCGTGTCGGGCGCGCACCCCGCCAGGCGCGGCTGGCCGCGTCGTCAGGAGCTGCCCCACCACGAGCGGAGCGCACGGGGTTTTCGTCGTGCCCCGAACGTTGGCCTTCCCGCCAGGGAAGTGTCAACGCCGGGCAGGGGGAGGGCTTGGGCCCAAGGGCCCAAGCCTCCAGCCGGTGTTCTGGACCGCCACTGGGTCCGTTCCTAGCATCGGCAGCGTCCGTGCCGAACGAGTCGGTGCGTACCGAGACGCTCGGCGACACCAGAAGGGACACACCATGGCGAATCTGAACGTCACCTACCAGGAGATGTCGGACACCGCGAACACGATGCGCACCAACAAGGCCGATATCGACGACAAACTCACGCAGTGCAAGAGCATCGTCGACGGCCTGACGGCCAGCGGCTTCGTCACCGAGCAGGCATCGGGAAAGTTCGACGAAGTGCACACCGAGTTCGTCACCTCGGCCAATCAGGCCATGGAGACCCTGGACCAGCTGTCGGTGTGGCTCGACAAGGCCGTGGACGCGCTGCGTGACATGGACACCCAGCTCTCCGGTTCCCTCAACCAGAAGTAGCCGGCCCAGAGCGGCCGGCGCCGTACGTGCGCCCCGCGCCGGCCGCTCCCTCGGCTCGGGCGCCCGGACTGATGAGGGTGGGGAACCATGCCCATGATGATCACCATTGCCCGGCTACCGGACTGGTCGGCCGACGTGGTCGTGGATGCCGATCCCACCACCGTCCTCCGCGACGTCGTCAAGAACCTGCTGGACAGCCTTGATGCGTCGCAGACCCCGCCGTCCGGCGATCCGGGTGTGACGGCGGTCTATCTCGCCGATCAGCCGCTCGACCTCTCCACGCCCCTGGCGGACAGCGGGATCCACGACGGCACCGTCCTGTGGCTCGGCACGCCCGGCCCCGTCGCGGGCCCGGACACCGGTCTGGCCACGGTCAGGGCCGTGGCGGGCGCCGACGCCGGGCGGGTCTGGTACCTCGACGCGGGCGAGCACCGCATCGGATCCGGTGCCGGTTGCCGCATCATCATGGGCAGTGACCAGCCGGCGGTGGTCGCCGTCGTCCGGGTGTCCCTCGACGCCTCGGTGCACGTGCGCGCGGGCACGTCCTCCGCCCTGCTCGACCGCACCCCGCTGCCCGACCACGAGGTCGCCTGGCGGGAGACGTCCCAACTCCTGGTCGGGAAAACCATCCTGGAGGCGTATCCGCTGCTGAGCCCGGATGCCGTCGTCGAACCCTCGCCAGAGGGTGAGTACCTGGACTACAACCGTCCCCCTCGGCTGCTTCCCTTCGAGCAGCGCACCGCGTTCCGCCTCCCGAACCGGCCCAAGCCGTCGGCACCGAGCGCACTGCCCTGGCTGGCGGCAGCGCTGCCCGCCGTCTTCGGCGGCGCGTTCGCGGTGATGATGGACAACCCGTTGTTCCTGATGATGGCGGCGATGTCGCCGGTCATGGTCCTCGGGAACTGGTTCACCGGGCGGCGTCAGGGCCGGATCAGCAACCGGCGTCAGCTGGCCGAACACCAGGCCCAGCTCGAGGCCACCGAAGCCGAGATCACGGCGGCGCTGGAGCAGGAACGCTTGGACTACCGCGCCGCCAGCCCGGACCCGGCCGAGTTGCTCGTCATCGCGACCGGTCCGCGGGCCCGGCTCTGGGAACGCCGCCGCACCGATCCTGACCACCTGCTGGTCCGGGTCGGCATCGCCGACCTGCCCACCAAGATCTCTGTCGAGGGGGGCGACGGCACGCACCGCCAACGGGAAGTCCGGGCGGTGCGGGACGTCCCCGCGGCCTTCTCCATCGCGCAGACGGGTGTCGTCGGTGTCGCGGGGCTCGGCGACTGGCCGCGTCGTACCGCGCGCTGGCTGGTCGGTCAACTGGCCGTGCTGCAGAGTCCTCGCGACGTGCAGCTGTACATCCTGACCGACCCGGCGGGGGAGTCGCTATGGGAGTGGGCGGCTTGGCTGCCGCACACCCGGCCGATGCTGGGGCAGCAGGCGCTGGCTCTGCTGGGTGCCGACGCCGAGACGCTCGGCCGCCGGGTCGCCGAGCTGACCGAGCTCATCAACGCACGTCAGCAGGCGCGTCTCAACGCCGGCTTCGGGGCGGTGCTCGCCGACCCGGACGTCGTCGTGGTGCTGGACGGTGCCCGACGACTGCGGGCGTTGCCCGGAATGGTGACGATCCTGCAGGAAGGACCCGCGGTCGGCGTCTACAGCATCTGTGTGGACGCCGACGAACGCACCCTGCCTGAGGAGTGCGCGACCGTCCTGGTCGGGGGCGCCGCGCGGCCGGCCACCCTACGGCAGCAGCGCGCGGCACAGATCGACGACATCCTCGCGGACGAGGTGGCGGACAGCTGGTACGCGGCGACCGGGTGCCGGCTGGCGCCCCTGCGCGATGTCAGCGACAACCAGGGCGAGGCCGCGCTGCCGGCCGCCGCGCGCCTGCTGGAGGTCCTCGGACTGGAGGAGCCGACCGGTGCCTCGATCGCTGCCCGCTGGCGTGCCTCGGGCCGTACCACCAAGGCTGTGGTCGGCTATTCGCTCAGCGGCCCGTTCGCGCTCGACCTGGTCAACCACGGCCCGCACGGCCTGGTGGCGGGCACGACCGGTTCGGGCAAGTCGGAGTTCCTGCAGACCCTGGTGGCGTCGCTGGCCGTGGCCAACCGCCCGGACGCCATGACCTTCGTCCTGGTCGACTACAAGGGCGGTGCCGCGTTCAAGGACTGCGTCCAACTGCCCCACACCGTCGGCCTGGTGACGGACCTGGACACGCATCTCGTCGAGCGGGCCCTGGCCTCGCTGAGCGCCGAGTTGACCCATCGCGAGCACCGGCTCGCGGCCGCGGGCGCGAAAGACCTGGAGGACTACCTCGACTACGCCAGCCGACGGCCCGAACTGGCTCCCATACCACGCCTGCTCATCGTCATCGACGAGTTCGCCTCCATGGCGCGCGAGCTGCCCGACTTCGTCACCGGCCTGGTCAACGTCGCCCAGCGCGGCCGTTCGCTGGGCATCCATCTGATCCTGGCGACCCAACGCCCGTCCGGTGTGGTGTCGGCGGAAATCCGCGCCAACACCAACCTGCGGGTCGCGCTGCGGGTGACCGATTCCGGAGAGAGCACCGATGTCATCGATGCCCGGGAAGCCGCGAGCATCCCGGCGTCGACTCCGGGGCGGGGCTACGCCCGGCTCGGGCACAGCTCGCTGATCCCGTTCCAGACCGGCCGGGTGGGGGCCGCCGCCCGCCGGCCGACCGGACAGCGGTCGTGGCCGTCCCGTTCCTGCAGCCGGTCTCGTGGCTGGACCTCGGCCTGCCCGCGCCGCAGCGCCCGCACAGCACGGCCGAGACCAACGAACTGACCGACCTGTCAGTCCTGGTGACAGCGATCAGACAGGCCAACGACATGGTGGGCATCGCCCCGCAGCGCCGGCCGTGGCTGCCGCCGCCGCTGCCGCTGTCGCCGGTGGTCGAGCTGGCGGCGGATCCGGTCCGCGGTACCCGGGAGGATCCGTCCTTCTCCTGGGCGGTACAGGACCTGCCGACGCAGCAGCGCCAGGAACCCGTGACGGTGGACCTGGCCACCTTCGGGCACCTGCACATCAGCGGAGGCCCGCGCTCCGGGCGCTCCGCGGCGCTGCGGACCTTCGCGGCCGCGGCGGCCAGTGAGTCCAGCGTCGCCGACCTGCACCTGTACGGGCTCGACTGCGGCAACGGAGCCCTGCTTCCGCTCACCAAGCTGCCGCACTGTGGCGCGGTGGTGCAGCGCTCGGAGACCGACCGGGCCGTCCGGCTGCTGCAACGCCTGGACGCCGAGGTGCGGAACCGTCAGCGACTGCTCGGTGAGGGAGGCTTCGCCGATGTGTCGGAGCAGCGGGCGGCCGCCCAGGAGTCCGAGCGGTTGCCCCATATCGTGCTGTTGCTCGACCGCTGGGAAGGGTTCATGGGAACCCTCAACGAGTACGACGCCGGGGCGCTGACCGAACTGATCCAGACCCTGCACCGCGAGGGCGCCAGCGCCGGGGTGCACGTGGTCATCGCCGGTGACCGCATGTTGCTGACCGGCCGGATGAGTTCGCTGTGCGAGGACAAGCTGGTGCTGCGGCTGTCGGACCGCAGCGACGCCAGCCTGGCCGGGCTGAACCCGCGGAAGATCCCGGAGAACCTGCCACCGGGCCGTGGTTACCGCGCGGGCAGCGCGATCGAGACCCAGGTCGCGCTGGTGGCGGCCGACCCGGCGGGTCCGGCGCAGGTGGCCGCGGTGCATGCGCTGGCCGCCCGGCTCGTCGAGCGGGAAGCGGGGGTCGAGAAGTCGGCGCGGCCGAACCGGATCGCGGTGCTGCCCACGGACCTCACGTTCGAGCAGGCGTGGGAGGCGGTCGGGACCCCGGCCCCCATGTGGGCACTGGTGGGGGTCGGCGGCGACGACCTCGAGCCGGTCGGGGCCGACCTGCTGGGTGATCAGCCGACCTTCCTGGTCGCCGGACCGTCCCGGTCCGGGCGCAGCACGGCACTCGCCGTCATGGCGGAGTCGCTGCTGCGCGGTGGCACCGAGATCGTCATCGGTGCCCCCATGAACTCCCCGCTGCGCGGCTTCGAGGGCCGGCCCGGGGTGCGGGGTGTCATCACCGGCGAGGAGCCGGCGGAGCGGGAGTTCTCCGAACTGCTGGACCCCGGTGACGGTCCGGTGGTGCTCCTGGTCGACGATGCCGAGGCATGGCGCGACCTGCGCTGCCGGGACTGGCTGAAGGCGTTCGTCCGCAAGGCTTCGGGGAGCAACCGGGGCGTGATCCTCGGCGGGAACGTCGCCTCGGTAGCGGCGGGCTTCTCCGGCTGGCAGGCGGAGGTCAAGAAGAACCGGCGCGGCGCGCTGCTGTCCCCTCCCGGCATGGGCGACGGCGACCTGGTCGGCGTCCGGCTGACGCGTTCTCAGATCGCCGCCAGGGTCGTGCCGGGCGCGGCACTGGTCCACCTGGGCAGCGGCAGCCTGCTGACCACCCAGATCCCTTCGGCAGCGCCGGCCCGGCCCGGCGGACCCACCCACGACACGCGGGAGCAGTGATGGCAGACCTGGTGGTGAAGGACCTGAAGGACCTGGTCAGCGATCTCAACGAACTGATCAGCCAGTTCGAGGGGGCGTTGGACTTCCAGAACGACGACAAGGGGCTCTGGGGTCAGCACAACGCCAATCTGTCGATGGGCGACTTCGCGGACAACTGGACCGTCCACCGCGACGCGATGGTCAAGGACATGAAATCCCTCCGCGACAAGGTGACCAAGATCGACGATGCGTGGTCGCAGGGGGAACAACAGCTGATGGACACGTTCCAGAACGGTTGACGAGTCGCTCAAGGAGAACCGCATGGCAATCAGAAATCTCGACTGGTCGTCGCTGGACCTGGACTCGGACCCCGCCTACGCCGACCCCGACGTGGTGAGCGCGGCGCAGAAGCGTTACAGCCACATCGCCACGACCATCGATGACGCGACCGCCAAGCTCGGGCAGATCGTGGACAGCGACAGTGACAGCCTCGCCGGCCAGTACGTCGAGGGGCTGAAGTCCGAGGCCGGCACCCTCAAGGACAGCCTCGGCAAGGCCGCGGTGCGCTACCACGATGTCGCCAACGAGATCGGCAAGTATGAGCCGGATCTGGACCGGGGGCTCAGCGAGACCGCCGGCGCGCTTCAGGACGCCGACGAGGCCCAGGGCTCCCAGACCAAGGCGAAGGGCCTACCGGATCCGACGAAGAGTCCGGACGGCACCATCACCCCCGAGGAACAGCAGAAGGGCACCGACAAGGAGAAGGCCAACTCCGAGGCGGACTCGAAGATGGCAGCGGCGAAGACGCGGCTCAACAACGCCGTGGACGCTCTCAACGTGGCCGGCAAGCGCTTCGGCGACGCGGTCAGCGCCAGAAGGTACACCGATGGGCTGACCGACTCCTACAAGGACAAGCTCGATGCCGTCATGGCCAAGATCAGCCAGATCTTCGCCATCATCGGCATGATCCTGGGCGTCCTCGCGATCCTCATCCCCGGTGTGAACGTCATCGTCATCGCCGGGGTGGTCGCCGGTGCCGTCACGCTGATCGCCAACATCGTGCTGTACGTCGACGGCAAGGGCAGCGTCCTGGACGTCGTGCTCGGGGCGGTCGGGCTCGGCCTGGCCGGTCTGGGCGCCATCGTCGCGGTGGTGGGCAAGGGGATTTCCAGTATCGCCAAGGCCGCCGCCCTCGCGAACCGGCCGGGCGGAGCCGGCGGCATCCAACTGGTGCCGTTGCGGCCGCCCGCCGGCTCCATTCCGAACTTCTCCAGGCCGTTCGGGGCGGGCAACCCGCGTCCCGGCGGAGGTGTCCCGAACTTCTCCCGGCCGTTCGGGCCGAACAACAGGCCGGGAAACGTGCCGGGTCGCCCTGCCCCGGGCTCCCAACCGGCCGGGGCACCGCCGCCGAACGTGGCCGCCGACTGGCAGAACACGTCGAAGTGGTTCAACAATCCGGCCACCAACTGGCTGCTGGGCAAATTCGGCGCCACCACCCCCGAGATCGGGTTCTGGGCATCGAACTGGGCCGGGCTCCAGGGCGCCGGCAAGATGTGGGGCACCCTGCTGAGCGATCCGGCGAAGTTCGGAAAGGACTTCGCGAGCATCCTCGGCGGTATCAAGGGGCCCCTCGACCTGTCGGCCATCACCAAGGCGGCCGGCCTCGGGGGCATCTCGTCGCTGTGGTTCGTCTGGGGCGGCGTGAACGGCGCGTTCGGCATCGGCGCCGGCTTCATCTACACCGGTGGGCGCCTGGTCGGCTGGATCCCCGCGGTCAACCCGCCGGGCCAGGCCGCCTCGTGAGGACGGGAGAGACGATGAGCGACGACCGGCCGGCGCCGACGCAGGTGGAGTGGCACTGGGCCTGAGCACACGCGCTCGAGGGACCACCCACCGGTGGCCACGGCGCGGCTGACGCAGTCTCCGCAGGACGCACAGCCGCCGCCTGGGTCGCACGTACCCCGAACCAGATCCCACCCGACCGGGTTCGCCGAGAAAGGGACCGCATCATGGCGCTCAGGCAGATGGTGAGCCGGCCCCGGAGGCCAGCCAGTCCAGGAGGTCATCGGTCATCCACTCGCCGCCACCGGGGCTGTCGATGTCGCTGTCACCCGCGCCGAGGTCGAGACGGTGGACGGATGGGGCGAGCGCCCGCGGCCGTCAGGACCAGCCGTTGAGGCCCTCGGCTGCCTGGGTGATGACGGCGGCCACCGTGGCCGGACGGGAGACGTTTTCGCCGCGGCGGCCCAGCGACCCAGACACCGGCCGAGATCAGCCAGTGCGTACGGCGGCCGCGCGCCGGTGCCGGCGCAGCAGTTCCGCGAACTTCGGACGCTCGGCGATGGGGCCACTCCCTCTCGGCGACAGAAGCATCGGAGCTACTGCGATCGGGTGAAGCCTGATCAGAGTGCTGCCGTGAGTGCGGTGTTCGCTCACGAACTCGCGCGCTCCCGCCGTGCAAGCCGGGGATCCGCGTTGTTGCGAGCAACCCGGCAAGGTGCCACCACGCGCGATCGCCGTCCTGGCAGGATGGCGGCATGGAACGTGTGCTGGGAATCGGTGGATATTTCCTGCGGGCAGCGGATCCGGCGGCTCTGGGCGCCTGGTATCGCGACTGCCTGGGCCTGGACGCAGATGAGAACGGCCTGTGGCGTCCGGGAGCCGGGCCGACGGTGTTCGCGACCTTCGAGTCCGAGACCGACTACTTCGGGTCCCGCGCCCAGCAGAGCATGCTCAACTTCCGGGTCGGCGACCTCGATGCGATGCTCGCTCAGTTGCGCGCCAAGGGAGCGGACGTGGCTCCGGAGACGCAGGACATGGCGGGTGTCGGCCGATTCGGCTGGGTCACCGATCCTGAGGGCAACCGGGTCGAGCTGTGGCAGCCCGCCTGACCGCGACTTCCGACAGGCGGTGACGTGCTGCTGCTGCTCCAGCCGTGGAAGTCGTACAGCCCGGGCAGGAGCGACGTGGCCCACTGGCTCGTCACCCGACGGTCACGCCGGAAGCGTCGCTACCCCAGCTGGTCGCGGCGGCGCGTCAGATAGGTGATCTCGGCGGTGTTGCCCGCCAGATCGATGGCCTTGTCGTAGGCCGCGCGTGACTGCTGACCGTAGCCCAGCCGGCGCAGCAGGTCGGCGCGCGTCGCGTGGTAGGCGTGATAGCCCGCCAGCTTGTCCTCGAGACGGTCGACGGCCGCCAGCGCCACCTGCGGGCCGTCGAGCTCGGCGACCGCGATGGCCCGGTTGAGGGCGACGATCGGCGAGGGGTCGAGGCGGACGAGCTGGTCGTAGAGGGCGACGACCTGCGACCAGTCGGTGTCGCGTACGCCGCGGGCGGAGGTGTGCACGGCGTTGATCGTCGCGAGGATCTGGTAGCGGCCCGGAGCCGCACCGGTCGCCAGGCGCTCGCGTACCAGCCGGTGGCCCTCGGTGATCAGCGCCGCGTCCCAGGCCCCACGGTCCTGCT
The DNA here is from genome assembly GCF_027158125.1 of Streptomyces sp. H39-C1. Classification (NCBI taxonomy): domain Bacteria; kingdom Bacillati; phylum Actinomycetota; class Actinomycetes; order Kitasatosporales; family Streptomycetaceae; genus Streptomyces; species Streptomyces sp. H39-C1. The sequence continues at coordinate 51,336 of NZ_JAPVLS010000042.1, read as the reverse complement.
CATCGAGGGCGATGAGTTCGCCGCTTCCCGAGACCCGGGCGGTACGGCGGGCCTCGATCAGAAGCATCAGCGCCAGCAGCCCGGCCACCTCACCGTCCTGCGGCATGAGGGCACGGATCAGGCGGGTGAGCCGGATCGCCTCGGCGGTCAGGTCGTGACGTACGGGGTCGGTGTCGGGGCCGGTCGCCAGGTAGCCCTCGTTGAAGACGAGGTAGAGAACGGCCAGTACGCCGGACACGCGTGCCGGGAGGTCCGCCGCGGACGGCACCCGGTAGGGGATGCGAGCCGCCTTGATCTTGGCCTTCGCACGGGTGATCCGCTGGCCCATGGCGGTCTCCTGCACCAGGAAGGCACGGGCGATCTCGGTCGCGGTCAGACCGCCGACCATGCGCAGTGTCAGCGCCACCCGAGTCTCCATCGCAAGCGCCGGGTGACAGCAGGTGAAGATCAGCCGTAGCCGCTCGTCGTCGATGAGGCCGGGAGGCTCGGGCGGGTCGTCGTACATCAGCTGAGCCTCCTTCTGCTTGTCGACGCGCTTGTTCTCGCGCCGGACCCGGTCGATGGCCTTGCGGCGGGCGGTGGTGGTCAGCCAGGCGCCGGGGTTGGGCGGCACGCCGTCGGCCGGCCACCGCTCGACGGCGGTCGCGAACGCCTCGGCCGCCGCCTCCTCGGCGATGTCGAGGTCGCCGAATCGTCCGGTCAGGGCGGCGACCACCCGGGCCCACTCCTCGTGGTGGGCCCGGCTGATCGCCTCCCGGACGTCGGTCACGCTCACAGGAACGGCCGCACCTCGGTCTTCCGGTTGCAGGCCTTCGACCCCTCGGCCGCCAGCTTGAGCGCCACGTCGAGGTCGGGCGCTTCGATGATCCAGAAGCCGATCAGGAACTCCTTCGACTCGACGAAGGGCCCGTCGGTGAACAACGCCTCCGCTCCGCGGTTGTCGATCACCGTGGCCGTGTCGGGCCCGCCGAGGCCGCCGGCGAAGACCCAGTGACCGTCGGCCTGGAGGCGCTCGTTGAACACGTCGATCGCAGCGTCCTCGTCCGGGGTGGCGAGGTTGTCGGTCGTGTCGGTGATCACGGAAACCAGATACTGCATCTCGCACCATCTCCTGCGCTTCGGCGACGCCCCTCCCGGGCGACCGCTCACCCTTACTACGAACAGCTCCGCCCCGATCCGACACCGCCGCACGGATTTCTTTCACGGGCTTCCCGGTACTTCGGACGGTGAGCGATCCGACTCGGCGAAGCCATCGCTGGAGACCTGCACCAGCGTAGGCACGGCGGGCGGCTTTCGCAGTGGTGCGCGCCGGACCTCGACCCGCCGATCGTGGGTCCCCTGGGGGCTGTGTTGCGTGTGTGACGGCATAGGGTTGCCGGGTGTCGGCTACCTCACAGGGTGCCTGGGTGCGCACGGCGTCCGGGGAACCGATGATTGCTCTTCCGGGACGGGGGCCGGACCAGGGAGGCGAGGGTGCGTTCCACAGCAGCGGGCACCGGCCCGGGCGAAGGTGAGACGGTGCTTGCGTCGGCCTTCGACAACGCCGATGCCCTGCGTGCACTGCTGGCCGACCGGGCGCGGCTGGCGCTGCTGGACGAGGCCACGGAGCAGATCGGGACCAGCCTGGACCTGGACGTCACCTGCGCGGAACTGGCGCGGTTCGCGGTCCCGCGCTTCGCGGACCTGGCGAGTGTCGAGATCCTGCCCCCAGAGGCGCTTCCGGCCGGGCTGACCGTCGGGGCCGGCCCGCTGCGGGTGCGGCGCACCGCCCTGGAGGCGGTTCCGGGACTGCGTCACGGCATGGAGACCCTTGCGCCGGCCGCGGAGTGGGTGCGTCATCTGCCCAGGTGCCCGACCGCGCAGTGCCTGGAGAGCGGCCAGGCCTTCCTGAGCCACGACAGGACCGGCGGACAGGGAGCCGGCGCCGGCGAGGACTGGTCCTGCGAGCTCGGGGGCGGCGTCGGTGCCGCGTCGGTGCTCGTCGTCCCGCTGCGGGCCGGCGGCCGGCTCATCGGTGTCCTGTCGCTGCTCAGATCCCCACCCAGTGCCGCCTTCGACGACGACGCCGCCACTGTGCAAGCGGTCGCGGACCGGGCGGCCCGGAGCATGGACAACGCTCGGCGCTACGCCGTGGCGCAGGACCTGACGATGGAGTTGCAGGGGGCGCTGCTGGCCGACCCGGGCAGCCCGCACGCGAATCTGGAGCTGGCCTCCCGGTATCTGCCCTGCGGTACGTCCGCGATGGTGGGCGGCGACTGGTTCGAGACCATCCGCCTGTCCTTCGGCCGCACCCTGCTGGTCATCGGCGACGTCATGGGCCACGGGGTGGAGACGGCCGTCGACATGAATGCCTACCGCATGCTGCTGCGCTACGTAGCGGCCACCGACCTGCCGCCGCACCGTATCCTGCGGCAACTGGACCACTTGACCTCGCAGAGCGACGCCACCCGCCCCGCCACCTGTCTGCTCGCCCTGGTGGAACCGGCACGTCATCGGTGCACCTTCGCCAGCGCCGGGCACCCGCCGCCCACTCTGCTCCGCCCGGACGGGCCGGCGGAACTGCTGGCCGTTCCCACCGGGCCACCGCTGGGAACGGGTCTGGGCGAGTACCAGGCGGTGGTCCACTCACTGGACCCCGAGCAGATGCTGCTGCTCTACACCGACGGTCTGGTCGAGCGGCGCACCGAGGACATCGACGCCTCCCTTGCCCGACTCACCCGCCTGCGCCGCCCGCGCCCGGGCGAGTCCCTGGAGGACCTGCTGGACCATGTTCTGACCACGGTCGCACCCACTACGCCCGACGACGACATCGCGGTCCTCGCCGCGCGCGTCCACGAACAGCCGGGACCACAGGATGTTACGAGGGCGGGGTAGCGGCACCGGGGGCAAACGGTCGATCATGTGGGCATGGCATCTGCGCGTCGCGCTATGGAAGACCTGATGACGTGGCCGGGCCTGTCCGCGGCCCCGGCCCGGTGCGGTACGGGGACGGCTGTGCTGGCCGACGGGGCGGAGATCGTCCACTTCCATTCCGAGCGACAGGCCGACCTGGGCCGACCGGCGATCGAGCGCCTGCACGAGGAACTGGGGCACTCCACCGCGCTGCGCCTGCTTCCGGGTTCGGGGTGGGTGACCGTGGTGCTGGGGGGCGACAGGGACGCGGACCTGTTGATCACCTTGGCCAGCGTCGCGCTGCGGGCGCAAACCCACCGTGCGGCCGGTGGCGGCGCGGGGGAATGCAACCTGGGCCGCATCTCGATCATCCACACGGGGCACGTCGCGTAACAGGCCACGCCGCCTGCCGGCCGGTCCTGATCAGCGCCACGCCCGCGCAACTCTCAACCACCACCGCCACGCGGCCTGACACCACGCCACGGCCGGGCGGCGCCGGATCAGGACGGCGGTCCGATCCGGCGCCGCGCGCCCGTCAGCTCGACCTCTGCCCGGTGCGGCCCCGACTTGTGTGCCGGGTTGCCTGCTGGTCTCCTGGTCGGCAGCGAACACATACCGTCGTGCCGTACGCCACCGACCGGCGAAGACCTGCAGAACCCCGGCAGAACCCCAGGAGGACCCCCCGCCATGACCACAGCCGCTCCACTCGGGGACCGTGCCGAATCCAGCGGATCGGACCCCTACGGCGTGCTGGGCGAGGTGGAGGACCGCCTGCTCTGGCTGTCCAGCTCGATCGTGCACCACGCGAACCGGGTGCGTCCCAACCCGTCCGGACTCAAGGTCGGCGGCCACCAGGCGTCGTGCGCCTCCATGGTGTCGATCATGACCTCGCTGTGGTTCCGCCATCTGCGCCCGCAGGACCAGGTGTCGGTGAAGCCGCACGCCTCGCCGGTGCTGCACGCCATCAACTACCTGCTCGGCGAGCTGCCGGAGGCGTATCTGCCGACGCTGCGGGAACTGGGCGGCCTGCAGAGCTACCCGAGCCGGTCCAAGGACCCCGACCCGGTCGACTACTCCACCGGATCGGTGGGCATCGGCGCGACCGCGACGATCTGGGGCGCGCTGGCCCGCCGCTACGTCCGGGACGGCGCGGATGCCGGGACCCGCACGGGTCCGGGCGACGCGGCCAGGCCGGAAGCGGAGAGCGGGGTGACCGCGGCCGACGGCGGATTCGCCGGTCGGCAGTACGCGCTGGTGGGCGACGCCGAGTTGGACGAGGGCGCGGTGTGGGAGGCGGTACTCGACCCGGCGGTGGCCGGACTCGGTGAGCTGGTGTGGATCGTCGATCTCAACCGCCAGTCGCTGGACCGCGTCGTGCCGCTGGCCACCGCGGACCGACTGCGCGGGATGTTCGCGGCGGCCGGCTGGCAGGTCCTGGAGGTCAAGTACGGACGAGCGCTGGAGGAGCTGTTCGCCCGGCCCGGTGGCGACGCGCTGCGCGCCCGTCTGGACGCGATGACGAACGCCGAGTACCAGCGGCTGCTGCGCTGTTCCGCACTGGAGCTGCGCAGCCGCCTGCCCGGTACGGGACCGGGTGCGGCCGGGATCGCCGAACTCCTCGCAGAACTGGCGGACGAGGAGCTCGTCACGGCCGTCCGGAACCTCGGCGGCCACGACCTGGCCATGCTGGACGCCGCTCTGTCCGCGGTCGACGACACCCGGCCGACGGTGATCCTGGCGTACACCGTCAAGGGCTACGGCCTCCCGGTCCAGGGCCACCCCCAGAACCACTCCTCACTGCTCACCCAGGAGCAGATGGACCAGCTGGCCGAGCAGTTGGGCTGCGATACCGCCCGACCCTGGGCGGACTTCGCGCTCGGCTCCGCGGCGGCGGGGCTGTGCGCAGAAACGGCCGAGCGGCTGCGTCGCGACGCCCCGGTGCTCCAGCCGCCGCCCGCGCTGCCCACCGACATCGGCCGCACCCCCACGGGCTCCGGCACCACCCAGGCGGCGCTCGGCCGGGCGCTGCTCGATCTGCCCCGGCAGGCGCCCGAGGCCGTCGCGCGGGTGGTGACGGTCAGCCCGGACGTCAGCTCCTCCACCAACCTGGGCGGTTGGGTGAACAAGGTCGGCGTGTGGTCGGTGGCCGAGCGCACGGACTGGTTCGCGGACGACCCGGAGACCATCCTGCACTGGCGGGAGAAGCCGACCGGCCAGCACATCGAGCTGGGTATCGCGGAGACGAACCTGGTCGGTCTGCTCGGCGAACTGGGCGCCACCTGGAGCCGCTGGGGCCGGCCGCTGCTGCCGATCGGCGTGCTCTACGACCCCTTCGTGCAGCGCGCCCTGGAACCGTGGTCGTTCGGCATCTACGCCGGCGGCCAGTCGATCCTGGTCGGCACGCCGTCCGGGGTGACGCTGGCGCCGGAGGGCGGCGCCCACCAGTCGATCACCACGCCATCGGTGGGCCTCGAACAGCCCGGTTGCACGACGTGGGAACCGGCCTTCGCCATCGACGTCGAGTGGGCCCTGCTCGCGGCGCTGGCCCAGCTGGGCCGCTCGGACGGCGAGTCGGCGTATCTGCGGCTGTCCACCCGGTCCGTCGACCAGTCGCTGGCCGCGGTGCCCACCGATCCCGCCGCCCGGGAGCGCCGCCGCCGGCAAGTGGTGGCCGGCGCCTACCCAATGCGGCGCGTCGCGGGCGCGGAGGTCACCATCGCGGCGATGGGCGCGATGGTGACCGAGGCCCTGACCGCCGCGGACCGGCTCGCGGCGCAGGGTGTCGCCGCGGACGTCGTCTGCGTGACCAGCCCCGACCTGCTCTTCCGGGCGCAGGGTTCCCGTACCGGACAGGACCCGGAGTCCGCCGACTGGATCCTCGACCAGGCCTTCCCCCGCGCCCGTGCGACCCCTCTGGTCACCGTGCTGGACGGCCACCCGCACACCCTGGCGTTCCTCGCCACGATCCACCAGGTGCCGGTACGCACCCTGGGCGTGACCCGCTTCGGGCAGTCCGGCTCCCTGGAGGACGTCTACCGCTACCACGGAATCGACACCGACAGCATCATCCGGGCCGCCCTCGACCTCACCCGGTAGCCCGGGGCCCGCGGGGACGGGCACGCCTTCGCCCTGCACAATGCTGATGCCGGCTCCGCGCCATCGTCAGCCGGGCCAACGTCGTATGACACCGCATGACACCGCATGAAGGCAGAGAAGATGACCCCACAGACCGACCGCGTCGACCATGAACTGATCGAGGCCGCGGCGCACGTCGCGGCCACACGCTGCCGGGGCGACAACCACACCATGGCGGCTGCGGCCCGCGCCCGGGACGGCCGGATCGTCACTGGGGTGAATGCCTACCACTTCACCGGCGGCCCCTGCGCAGAGCTGGTCGTCATCGGTGCCGCGGCCGCGCAGGGCGCCTACGAGCTGGACACCATCGTCGCCGTGGGAGACCGCGACCGCGGAGTGGTGCCTCCGTGCGGCCGCTGCCGCCAGGTCCTTCTCGACTACTTCCCGGCCCTCGACGTCATCGTGGGCACTAGTGACGGCCTCCGGACCATCCCCATCACCGGCCTGCTTCCCGAAAGCTACATCTGGTCGGACCACCAGCTCGACGCCGCGCACAGCGCGCAGCCGTAGGTTCATATCGGGGCGTCCCGACGGTGCGAAGGGCCTTCGCAGGCGAAAGCCTGCGGGGGCCCTTTCTGCGTTCCCGACCTCGGTCGGTGTCGTGAATTGTTCGCTCGTGACAGTGATTCCGGTATCGATGGTGCTCTGTCCGAGAACATCCAGGATCGTCCGAAAAGCTGCTCGACCCAGGGCGGAACATCCGAGAGTTTTGGCATCGAAGACGGAAGCCGGCTTCTCCGAGTCATCACCTGATCTACGGACAGCAAGGATCGGCCCGTAGCCACCACACCAGTGGCATCAGCGAAGGAGCACTTCATCATGGCGTGGAATCACGTCCAGCGTATGGCCGCCCTCGCGGTCGGCGTTGCCTCCCTCATCGGGGGCGGTCTCGTAGCGGCCGCACCGGCCGGCGCTCAGGTCAAGCCCGTCGGCCCGGCCGTCGCGGTGGCCGGCGGCTACTTCGTCAACGTCGACAGCGGCAAGTGCCTGGACGCCGTGTGGAGCCATAGCAACGGCACCTCGGTGACGCAGTGGGACTGCTACGGCGGCGCGACTCAGCAGTGGAGCTGGAACGGCCAGGAGATCGTGAACACCGACAGCGGCAAGTGCCTGGACGCCGTGTGGAGTCACAGCAACGGCACGGCCGTGACGCAGTGGGACTGCTACGGCGGCGCTACCCAACTGTGGACGCTGCGGCTGGTGAACGGCGGATACGAGGTCGTGAACGTGGACAGCGCGAAGTGTCTGGACGCCGTGTGGAGCCACAGCAACGGCACCGTCGTGAACCAGTGGGACTGCTACGGAGGTGCGACCCAGCTCTGGCACGGGTGACAACCTGAGCAGTGGCCGTCATCGGTCGGCGACCGATGACGGCCACTGCGCGTCGCTGTCGAGTTGACGTCCCGCACGGCAACGGGGCCGACTTCAGCACTCGGCCGGCCATGCCCGTAACCTCGTCGGGAACGCCAGGGAACGCACTGGTATGCCACGAAGTCGGCCCCTTGTGGAGCCGTCGGCAGGAGGGCTGTTGTGCGAACGGAAACCGGCGCCGCCGGGGCCATCACGGCCCTGGGCGAGTTGTGGCTGGAGTTGCTCTTCGATGATCCGGTGGTCCGTGGTGCCAGGGCTGACGTGATGTGTTCGCCTGCCGGCGTGTGGCTGGCGCTGGCGGCCCTGGAGGCCTGCGCCGATGGGACGACCCGCACCGAGCTGCGGGGGGTCGTCGGCCCGGTCGGTGCCCGGAACGCGGAAGGTGCCGCGGTCCACGCACTCGGACGGGAGGGTGCGTTCATCGCCTCGGCCAGGATGTCGAGCCGGCTTGCGGCACGGCCGGGGTTCCGTATGGCGTCGTACGCGATCGAGGTCGGACAGCCCGGCCTTGACGACCTGCACGGGCTGCACGGGCTGCACCGGCGGACTCGCGGTACGGACGGCCTGTTCGGCCAAGTGGCAGAGTGCGCTGATCCCGCACTCTGCGCCCTCCTCGTCAGCACTGTCGCGCTGCAGGCCGACTGGGAGCGGTCCTTTGAGCCGTCCTTCACCCGTGAGTTCCCCTTCACCGATGCGGAGGGCGTGACGCATCGGGTACCCGCCATGGTCGCGGAAGTACCGGTCGAGGACGCCTGGACCGTCGAGCGGCCGCACGGCCGGGTCACGGTGGTCGAACTACGGGCGCGCGGCGGATCCATGGGTGCGGAGCCCGCCACCCGGCCGGCCCGGTGGACGGCGCTCGACAGACTCAGGTCCATGACCTGCTGAGCCCCGCTTGCCGTGCGCGCTGAGGCATGATCGTCCGATGGACACCAACGACGTGCAGTACCGGGCCTACTTCACCGACCCGGACGCAGCGCCCGGCTCGGACGAGAGCGAGACGGAGATGCGGGTGGAGAGCTGGAGTGCGGATGGCCTGGCTCTTGTGCTGGACCAGGAGGAGGGCCGACTGGTGTCCGCCAAGGAACGCCCCGGCTTTCTGCGGGTGGAGCGGCACGACGAGCCGCAGGTGCGCGGTGTGATTCCGGGCGCCGGCTGGAAGCTCGGACAGAAGGACGGCCTGTCCCTGGGCACCCCGGTGGTGGCGTTCCTGGTGTACGACGGGTACGTCCGGCCGATCACCGGTCTGCCGCCGACGGGAACAGGGAGGGTCTCGCGGGAGACCCATCAGCTGGTCCAGCACAGGGAATAGCTCCGGCCCGCATCACCGATGGGTCACGTCAGTCGGGCTGCGTCCAGCGCTGCAGTTGCAGCTTTGCTGCGTTTCGAACGCGGCGGGTCCGTCCGTGTTCGGCCAGCAGGCTGAGGGCCTTGGATGAGGGCGCGATCTGCGTGGTTGCGGCCATGCGCTGGCACCAGTCGGACGCCCTGGTGAGATCCTCGGCGGCCCACGGCCTGCCCAGGGCGATGGTTCTGAGCAGGGTCCACTCGCGCAGGCGGCAGGCGAGGAAGTCGCGGTCCGCGATCACCTCGGTCAGGGTCTGGGCCCAGGCGGTGAAACGGGGGTCGGGCAGCAGGTCCGCGGCCCGGCGGTCCAGATGGCGGCCCACCGCGCTGTCCGCCGTCGTCGCGTCCTCGTCACGCAGGACGGTGGCCACCAGGCCGGCCTCGTCCGGCTCGGCGACGGCCTCCAGGGCCTGCAGGTAGCGGGCGAAGCGCTGATGCTCGGCGGGCTCCTCATCGGTGTGGGGGCCGGTCATGCCGCGATCCCCTCCGTCCGTCCAATCAGCCGCCGCGCGGCACCGGCCGGGTTCAGGAAAACCAGCGGCGTGCCGGCTGCTACCCCTTGGTCGACGACACACTATAGGGCGTTGCCTTGGCCTCCGACGGGGCATTAAGGTCGGCCGGGTGACTGCCGGGTCGGCCTTGGGCCATACACGAGTGAGGCCCCCGGCCTCGCCCTGAGCACCGCGCGGGCAAGAAGCCCGCCGCCCTCTCCTTGTCTTCCCTTCCGGCGCCCTCTCGCGGCGCCCATCTCAGTGGAACCCAAGACTCGGAGAGGCACTATCAGAATGTCGCACGACCAGCAGCAGCCACCCACCACAGCCGTCCAGCTCAACCACACTGCCGTGTATGCCACGGACCGGCAGTTGTCGGCCGAGTTCATCGCCGAGATCCTGGGCCTGAAGGTCAGTGCCCCGCTGGGGCCGTTCCTTCCCGTCGACCTCGGCAACGGCGTGACGCTCGACTACTACGAAAAGCGCGACGAACCGATCCAGTCGCAGCACTACGCGTTCCTCGTGCCCGACGATCAGTTCGACGGCATGATCGCTCGCCTGAAGGCGATCGCGGTCACCTACTACGCCAACCCCGACCACACCGATCCAGGCCGTATCAACCGCCTCTTCGGCGGCCGCGGTGCGTACTTCGCCGACCCGGCCGGCCACAACATGGAGATCATGACCCGGCCCTACGCCCGGCGTTGAACCAGCCGCATCCGAGATGTGACCGACCCTCAAGATCAACACCTGGCTTGAGGCCATGTAAAGTTCCGGTGAACGACGCGTGCGTATGGCGAGTCAGCCCGAAATACGCGCTCGTCCAGGGGGTACTCCACAGGGCCAGCGGTCCCGAACGTCATGGTTCGCGGGCCGGACTCTCGTGCGCCCAAAAACAGACACGCATGCCGGTGGCGGACGTCCAGACCCGCATCTGCTCCCGGCGGCGGCGTCACAGAACGGGACACCATGCCGGCCGTCGGGCCGGAGAAGACGATTGAGGAACAGAACGTGATTCGCAAGGCTTCCGCAGTGCTGCTCGCGCTGCTCACCGTGCTGGGCTGTGGCGTTCTCGCCACCGGTACCGCCAACGCCGCCGGTGACCGGCTGTACAACCTCGGGAACTGTGCAACTCCCGAGGGCAACAGCACGTCCAACGGCGCTGTCATCACCACCTGGTCGTGCACGGGCAGCAACCTGCAGAACTGGCACTGGGTGGAAGGCTTCATCGTTCACGATGTGAGCGGCAAGTGTCTGACGCCGCGCGGCAACGCCTCGGGCACCAACGGCGCCGTGCTCACCCTCTGGACCTGTGACTTCAACTCGCTCAACAACCCGCAGAGGTTCAACGGGACCAACGAGCGCACGTGGACCGTCACCGGCGGGAAGTGCCTGACCAACGAGGGCGGTTCGCTGGCGAACGGCACGTGGCTCACTCTGTGGACCTGCGCAGCCGACTTCAACAACGGGCAGGCGTGGGGCCTCGTCCGCTAGTGGGTCGGTCGCCTCTCAGAGGCCGACATCCTGACTGACGGACCGACCGCCCACGGGAAGTGTTTGCTCTTCCGGTGGGCGGTCCGGTTCTTCGCGGCGATGCGGCTCATCCTGGCGATTGGCCGGCCCGACGCCGAGTGCGATCCGCGAGGGCCGGATGGGCTCTTCCGGAGGGCCGTTGGGTCCTTGTCGCCTTGAGGTCTCTCCGGACCATGGTCCCGATCTGGCCGGTCAAGGGTCCCCAGTCTGGTTCGAGTGTCCGATTCGGCCGTAAAAGGCATGATCTCTGGCTGCTATACACGGGTCTGTTGCTCCCCGGGCCCGGCTCGTTGCCGTGCCCCAACGACCTCAGGAGGTCACGGTGCTCTCTGCCGAGTCCGCAGTACTGGTACGCGCCACCCTGCCCGCGGTCGGCGGCGCGTTGGACGAGATCACCACCCGCTTCTACGGCGCCATGTTCAGCGAGCGGCCGGAACTCCTGGACGGGATGTTCAACCGGGGCAACCAGGCCAGCGGAGCCCAGCGCCGGGCCCTTGCCGGATCGATAGCGGCCTTCGCCGGCGCGCTGCTCGCCGATCCGGACGCCCGGCCGGATGTTCTGCTGAACCGCATCGCACACAAGCACGCCGCGGTCGGTGTCACGGACGACCAGTACACGATCGTCCACAAGTACCTGTTCGCCGCGATCGCGGAGGTGCTGGGCGAGGCCGTGACCCCGGAGGTGGTCGCGGCCTGGGACGAGGTGTACTGGTTGATGGCCGGTGCACTGATCGTCCGTGAGACGCGCCTGTACCAGGGCGCGGGGGTCGAACCCGGCGGCAGCTGGCGGCAGTGGCTTGTCGTGGAGCGCCGCGAGGAGACCCCGGACACCGTGTCGTTCCTGATACGTCCCGCCGACGGCGCCGCCGCCCCGGAGGCCCTGCCCGGTCAGTACGTCAGCGTGCGGATGACCATGCCCGACGGTGTACGCCAACTACGCCAGTACAGCCTGTCCGGTGCCCCCGGCGGCGAGTCGCGCCGGATCACCGTGAAGCGGGTTCAGGAGCCGGGTGCCCCGGACGGGGAGATGTCCAACCTCCTGTACTCCACGGTCGTCGCCGGCGATGAACTCACCTGCTCGGCACCCTTCGGGGAGGTGGTGCTGGAGGAATCCGACCGTCCGGTCGTACTGGTCTCCGCGGGCATCGGCACCACACCCCTGATGAGCATGCTCGAACACCTCTGCGCTGCCGGTGCGACCCGCCCCGTCCTGGTACTGCATGCCGACCGCTCGCCCGCCGACCATCCGCTACGGGACGATCTCCACCGTTGCGTCGAGAGCCTGCCGCAGGCCCGCGCACTGGTCTGGTACGAGCGCCCGGATCCGGTGCAGGCACCCGGGGCCCGGGCCGGTCTGATGGACCTGGACGGCGTGGACGTCCCGTCCGACGCGAGTGTCTACCTGTGCGGACCGCTACCGTTCATGCGCGTGATACGCGGCCAGCTGCTCCGCGCCGGTGTGGCGGCCCGGAACATCCACTACGAGGTCTTCGGCCCCGACCTGTGGCTGGCCGACGGCGATTTCTAGCCTCTCCGGCACGGGGCCGGTCCGGTGCACCACCGCGCACACGGCTCCGTGGGATCCCATCCGAGGGGGTACAGCGTCCGACGGACGGAAAGGGCCGGCCTGCGGGCCGGCCCTTTCCGTCGATGCCCCGCTCAGCGGCCCCGGCTCAATCGCGCGGGGAGACGGGCAACGAGCCTTGTGGTGTCTCGGGGACGAGCAGGACCGGGCAGTGGGAGTGGTGCAGCAATGCGGTGGCGACCGGGCCGAGTTGAGGTCCCAGCAGGCCCGGTCTGCGGTGCGCGGTGACCACGATGACGGCCGCTCCGCAGGTGGCTTCCAGCAGGGCGTGTGTGGCGCCGGACCTTACGGTGCGCGTCTGCACGGGAACCTGCGGATACGTCTCCCGCAGGGGTGTCACGACGTGGCCGGGTACCGCCTCCTCCGTTCGCGCCCGCCGGACGATGTCCTCCTGAAGGTGGCTGGTGGGTACCGGGGCGTATCCGACGGGCGGCAGGTGCCGGTAGGTCCAGGCATGCACGACCCGTAGCGGCGCCGCGCGCCGGGCCGCCTCGGCGAAGGCGTACCCGGCGGTGTCGGTGTCGGTGTCGTCCTCCAGGCCGAGCAGGACGTCACCGCCGGGTCCTGAACTGTCGTGCCACGCGGTGTGGTCGCCGCGGACGACCAGGAGCGGGCTCTGGGTGCGAGCCGCCACCCGCAGACTGACCGACCCGAGCAGCCTCCCGGCGAACCCGGGCAGATCACGGGTGCCGACGACGGTGAGGGCGGCGTCCCGGCCACGGCTCACGATGGCCTCGGCCGCGTCGCCGACCACTGCCGTAGTGCTCACCGCGAGCGCCGGGTAGCGGTGGCGTGCCCGGGTCACGGCCGATGCGAGAACCGGTCCGGCCTCGTCGAAGCCGGGCACGGCATAGACGATCTCCAGACCGGTGGCGCGCCGGTCCGCCTCCGCGGAGGCCTTGTCGAGTGCCCGCATCGCGACGACGGAGCCGTCGACGCCGACGACGACATTGGCAGCGGTCATGTCCGGTCCTTCGCGGGTCCGCTGCTGAGTACGACCTTCAGAGCGCCGGTGTCGGCGGCCCGGGAGAAGACGTCGTACGCCTCCTCCATGCGGTGGAGCGGGAAGTCGTGCGTCACGAGGGACGATGTGGGCAGCCGTCCGGCGGTCATCATCCGTAGCAGGGCGGGGGTGGAGTACGAGTCGACCAGTCCGGTGCGGATCGTCAGGTTCTTGCTCCACAGGGATTCCAGATGGAGTGTCGCGGGCTTGCCGTGCACCCCGACGTTGGCCACCCGCCCTCCTGGGCGCACCATGCGGGTGCACATCTCGAAGCTGGCGGGCACGCCCACGGCTTCGATGACCACATCGGCCCCCAGGCCGTCGGTGAGGTCCGCGACCAGCTGTTCGGGGTCCTCCGCGGCGCTGACCACTGTGTCGGCGCCCATACGTTTGGCGGCTTCCAAACGGGCCGGCACGAGGTCGACGGCGATGGTCCTGCCCGGAGAGAACAGCTGAGCCGTGGCGATCGCGGCAAGCCCGATGGGGCCTGCGCCGACCACGACGACGGTGTCGCCCGGACCCACCCGCCCGTTCAGCACGCCGACCTCGTACGCGGTGGGATAGATGTCGGCCAGCAGCACGGCATCCTGGCTGTTCACCGTGGCGGGCAGCGGGTGCAACGACAGGTCGGCGAACGGTACGCGGACGTACTCGGCCTGCGTGCCGTCGACGGTGTGGCCGAGGATCCAGCCACCGCCGCCGAGGCACTGCCCGTACGCGCCCTCCCGGCAGAACCGGCAGAGTCCGCAGGCCGAGATGCAGGAGACCAGGACCCGGTCGCCGGGCCGGACCGTACGTACCCCGCTGCCGACCTCGACGACCTCACCGACGGCCTCGTGGCCGAGGATCGTGCCCGGCAGGACATCCGGTACGTCGCCCTTGAGGATGTGCAGATCCGTACCGCAGATGGTGACGGCATCGACACGGACGATCACATCGGCGGCGTCCTGGATCCCCGGGTCGGGAACGTCGTGCCACGCGGACTGCCCCGGGCCGTGGAAAACGAATGCCTTCATGGCCGTTCCCTTCATCGAATGCTTCTTGCGGCTTCTGCGGCCGTCTGCTGCTGTCTGCGGGCTTCCCGCCGGGGACCCGGCCGTAGGCCGGGCCGGTGGGGCCGGTGCCCGCCCCGCAGCCCCTCAGGTACAGCCTGGCCCGGCACCAGTGCCGGCCGCTTGGGCCACTCGGACCCGGTACAGGGGTCCAACCGGCCCGCATCGAGGAAAAGCCATAGCGTGGACCCCCAGTACCCGCTCTCTGATGGAGGCCGCCGTGGCATCCGGCAAGAAGTCCCGAACGAGTGCCCCACGTCAGGAGCGGCTGCCGCGGCGGCTGTACGAGAGCGAGCTGCTCAGGCTGCAGACGGAACTGGTCAAGCTGCAGGAGTGGGTGCGTGCCGAGGGCGTCCGGCTGGTCGTGGTCTTCGAGGGACGTGACGCGGCCGGCAAGGGCAGCACCATCAAGCGCGTCACCGAGCGCCTCAATCCGCGGGTCGCCCGGATCGCCGCGCTCCCCGCGCCGACCGAGCGCGAGCGCACCCAGTGGTACTTCCAGCGCTATGTCGAGCAGCTGCCCGCCGCCGGGGAGATCGTGCTGTTCGACCGCAGCTGGTACAACCGCGCGGGGGTCGAGCACGTCATGGGGTTCTGCACCAAGGAGGAGTACGGACGCTTCCTGCACCAGTGCCCGATCTTCGAGCGGATGCTGGTCGAGGACGGCATCCTGCTGCGCAAGTACTGGTTCTCGGTGAGCGACGCCGTGCAGGAGGAGCGCTTCCGTGCCCGGCTCGAAGATCCCACCCGGCGCTGGAAGTTGTCACCGATGGACCTGGAGTCCGTCACCCGGTGGGAGGCGTATTCGCGGGCCAAGGACGAGATGTTCGTGCACACCGACATCCCCGAGGCGCCCTGGAACGTCGTCGCCAGTGACGACAAGCGCAGCGCGCGGATCAACATGATCAACGATCTGCTGTCGGCGATCCCGTACCGCGAGGTGACGCGGCCGACGCTGGAACTGCCCCAGCGCCCGCCGTCCACCGGCTACGAGCGGCCGCCACGCGATCTCCAGACCTACGTATCCGACCACGCGGCCGCCCTGGGGCGGGGCGAAGGGGGATCCGGCTGAACCGGCGGCGCTCCCTCGGCTGAAGGCGGGATCCGGCACTCGAACGGGCTGGGTACCGCCGTCTCGCAGGCTGGAGCGGCGGACTCCTTGAGCGTCTGTCATAACGGTGGTCGGCGGACACCTCACTCAGGAACGACGACGACCGGGCACGGTGCGTGCTGGACACAGTGCCGGCTGACCGAGCCGAGGAGGATGCCGGCGAAGGTGCCGTGCCCCCGGCTGCCCACGGTCAGCAGCTGCGCTCCGGCCGCGGCCTCCAGGAGCACCTCCGCCGGATGCCCCTGCACCACTCGGGCGAGTACCTCGACGGGCCGGTCGACCTGTCCGGCCACGTCGGCGATGGCTGCGTCGAGGTTCTTGCGGACGCTCGCCGGGATCTCACTGATGTCGATCACTCCGGGCGCCCAGCCATAGCTGTAGACGTAGGTGTCGGGGTTCTGCCATGTGGTGATCGCCTCAACGGTTGCGTCGGTCAGCCGTGCGTAGGTCATCGCCCATTTCAGCGCCGACTTGGAGCACTCCGATCCGTCGACTCCGACGACCACGCGTCGGGCAAGTTCCGGGGTCTGCTGCGGCATGGTCGATCTCCTGGAGGTGAGGGCGACCGGCCGGCTGGGCCGGGCGCGGTCTGTGTGCGGGGGAGTGCGGGGTGCGCTTCCGGTCTCAATATGCTGTTCTGAGATCCGGGACCGCAGGGGTCCGCAGTCCCGGCGATCCGGGCCGAACGTCCCTACTTCGAGGGCCCGTTCAGCCGCTCGGTGACGTTCACGCCGCGCTCTGCGGTGCTCGGGTTCGAGGCGCGGTTCGTCTCACACCGGACGCCGGCCCCACTCGGGAGCGGTCAACGCCCAGGCCCTTTCCCATTCCGTCATGCGCCGCCGATCGGCACCCCGGCGGACCAGTCCGCGCACCATGACGATCGCGAATGCCGCGCAGCCGACGCCCAGCGCACCACCGACCAACGTCATCGACATGAGCTCTTCGCCGGCCACGGGCGCCGGGACCTGCCGGCCGGTCCGGTCCAGCCACACCGTGGCCCTCGAACCGCGCAAAGTGGAAGTCGGTATGGCGCGGTAGCGCGTATCCGACACCGAGGTCGCCGGTGGCCGGCGGACCGGCTCTGTTCCAGCGTGCAGGCCGTGAACCCGCTGAGGGAGGGGCCGCAGGGCCCTGCCAAGGGCCCGACCGGCCCCATGAAGCCGGCTACTCACGTAGCAATGGGCCGCGCTCCGCCGGTCCGACAGCGTCATCTGCCCCGGCGGGATGGCGGCCAACTCGTTTCCTGCGCTCATATATCCGCTGATAAAAGTACCCCGTTCATGGAAGGAGATCGTGCGCTTATCGCAGCGCACGGTCGCAAATGGGTGGCATTCCTCGATCACCCGAATGCGCCGCATTCCGGATTACGTGACTCCGTAATATGCCGGTGACAGAAGTCGGCGCCTCTGTTTGTCGAAGAAGCACCGATTGCGCCACTACCCCCACACAGGAGTTGGCCCCTCGATGACCCTGAATGCCCCTGTAGTGCCCAATGCACGTACCCTTTCGGCCTGGATCGCGGCGCTGGTCGCGGCGGTCATGGCCGCACTGATGGTCGCCATGACGTCGAGCCCGGCCCAGGCCATCGCCACACCCGTACCGCTGGCGACGGCGGACAGCTTCGCGGTGTTGTCCGGTGAGTCGGTCACCAACACCGGTCCTTCGGTGATCACCGGAGACCTCGGAGTGGATCCGGGTACGTCGATCACCGGTTTTCCGCCCGGCCTGGTGAACGGAGTTCAGCACTCCCATGACGGGGTGGCGCTCCAAGCCAAGAGCGACCTGGTCGCGGCCTACAACAACGCCGCCGGTCAGGCCACCAACGGTGCCCTTCCCCCGGACGCCGGCGGCCTGAGGCTGGTCCCGGGCGTCTACACCGCTTCCTCCACGCTCCACCTGACCGGCACCCTGACCCTGGACGCCCAGGGCGACCCGAACGCCGTCTGGGTCTTCCAGGTCGGCTCCGGTCTGACGACGGCGTCCGCCAGCCGCGTGCTCCTCGTCAATGGTGCCGCACCGTGCAATGTGTTCTGGCAGGTCGGAAGTTCGGCCACCATCGGCACCAACTCCACCTTCGTGGGCACCATCATGGCGCTGACGTCGATCAGTGTGACCACGGGTGCGAGCATCGACGGCCGGGCGCTGGCGCGCAACGGCTCGGTGACGCTGGACACCAACAAGATCACCCGGGCCACGTGTGCGGCCGGCACCGCGGGTGGCGTGATCACCGGTGGTACCGGCGTGATCGCCGGCACGAGTACTGGCGGCACCGCAACCGGCGGAACCACCTCGGGCGGCCTGATCGCCGGGGTGACCACGGGTGGCACCAACGGCGGTCTGCTCGGCGGCGTCCTGACCGGTGGTGTCATCGGCGGCACTCCCGGCGGTCTCATCGCCGGTACCACGGGCAGCGCCTCGGTGGGCACCACCGGTAGCCCCACGGCGGGTACCACCGGGAGTCCCACGGCAGGCACCACTGGCGGCTATCCGGGTGGTGACAACGGAGGGAACAACGGCGGAGAGACCGGCGGCTATCCCGGTGGTGACAACGGCGGCGAGACCGGCGGCTATCCGGGTGGTGTCAACGGCGGCGAGACCGGTGGCCATGGCTACGGTGACCAGCCTCAGGGTCACGATGACCAGGGCCGGCCGCACGACGTGCACGGCGGCTACGGCGCCGATCACGAAGATCAGCACAGCGACTACGCATAGCACCGAGGCCGGGCCGGGCAGGTGATGCCCACTCGCCCTGCAGATCAGCTAAGTTGCGGCTGATCCCGCATCCAGCGGAGCGTTGAGTTCTCGGAGCGGTCGTCCGTACGGGCGAGTGGTCCGGGCGGCGCGAGCAGGTGCCTTCGGCAGGCATGGACGCAATGGGACACCACGGGCGGGATGCAAAAGGTGTCGATCGTCAGCTTCTTCGCCGCTGAGCCTCAGGGCGGTGGCGGGACATCCTGATGTGCGGAGTCTCCGAACTCCGCTCCGATGTACGACTTGATGACATCAGTGATGAGCTGCCCGGAAGCTACCGGGTCCAGCGCCCTGGCCTGCAAACTCTCATGGATGACGGCGTAGCGCTGCACGTCGAGGGGTTTCTCCAGGTAGAGATCGCTGGTCAACCCTTCCAGGTACACAACGCTCCGGTCCGAGTCATCCGCGAACTCGATGATCGAGAACTGCCCCGCCATGCCAGGATGCGCTCCCAACTGGTGCGGGATGACCTGCTCGGTGATGTGCGGGCGACCGCCGAGGTCGAGCAGTCGCTCCAACTGCTCCCTCATGACCTCGGAACCGCCCACGACGCGCCGCAGGGCCGACTCGTCCAGCACGACCCACAGGCGCAACGGGCGGTCCAGCTCGTCGACGCGCCACTGACGGCGCAACCGAACGTGAACCCATGTGTCGATCTGTTCTGCCGTGGCGTGCGGGATCGTTCCTGCAATAACGGCCCGGGCGTAGGCCGGAGTTTGCAGCAGTTCGGGAATCACCATGGATTGGTAACAGCGGATGGCCACGGCGTCGGTTTCGAGGTCGATGTAGACGCTGTGCGGGATATCGCCGTACTCCTTCCACCAGCCTACTTGACCGGATTCCTCGGCCATCCGCATCAGAGCATCGACAACCTGCGGATCCTGAACCCCGTACACCTCGCAGAGATCGCGGACATCACGTGAGTTGACTCTGCGGCGGCCATTCTCCAGAAGGCTGATCTTTGCTTGCGAGACCAGTAACTGCTTTGCCACTTGCTGGGCTGTCAAACCCCTGCTCTTTCGAAGCGCGCGAAACTCCGATCCCAGTCGGCGTCTTCCGACAGTGGGATTGACGTGGGGCGACACAGGACAACTACCTCCGCTACAGAACATGGGACCAGCTGCTGGGCAGCCGCATCGGCGACCGCTGAGCGATCCGCCTGCAGATTAGGCGGTCAGGGCTGCAGGAACGATCATCTTGCGGCGTGTCTCCTTCCAATGGGTGGTTGACAGTGCGTCGTGCCCACCTTCCCGTCGGGGACACCGCGATCCTGATTTCCTGCCTCTACCTCACCAGCGCGCCGGCCCAGCCCGCCGCCGGGCGCCTCGCCGAGGAGTTCGGGCCCCGGCGGGTCTTCGTCGCAGGCATCGTGCTGGTGTTCACGGCCGGGGTCGTCGGATCGTCGGCCCACTCGCTGACCGCGCTGATCGTGGCACGGGTGCTGATCGGTGCGGGCACCTCGGCGGGATATCCGGCGGCGATGCTGCTGATACGCCGCCGCGCCGAACAGGCCGGGCACGAGGCCCCACCACGGGGGTGCTCGGCGGACTGTTGATCACCGGCGCCGCCACCGTCGCGGTCGGTCCCGCCCTCGGCGGGCTGCTGGTCGCCTGGGCGGGCTGGCGGAGTGCCTTCTGGATCAACATTCCGGTCGCGGCCGTCATCCTGATCCTGGTGCTGACCGGGATCCCACGGGACGCCGACCCCGTGCGTCCCGGCTCGCCGCGCGCTCTCGCCTCCCGCGTCGACTGGCTCGGCATGCTGGGCTTCGGCGGCTCGCTCGCCGCCTTGATGATCTTCCTCTCGGCGCTGCCGCGCCTGGGCCGGCCCCGCTCGCCGCCGCCCTCGTCCTCGCGGCGGCACATCAGCGGCGTGGTGCTGACGACGCTCCGGCAGGCGGCCGACGAGGACTACCGCCTGTTCGTCCTGGCCGACGCCACCGCTGACCCAGGGACAGGATCCAGTGCCGGGCGCAACGAAAGGCTGTGGCGTGGTCCGATTGGTCACGCAGGTGCGGCATAGCAATGGACCGTCACCGTCTGGGTCGGACTCCACTGCTGATCGACGGTGGCCAGCAAGCTCCAGCCCAGGCGTTCGTACAAGGCTGCGGCCGACGTGTCGGAGGCCAGGACGTCGAGGACCGGATGCAGGGCACGCTCGTGGGCGTCCTGTACGGCCCGCTCCATCAGCAGTGCGCCGATCCCGTGGCCACGAGCGGAAGGCGAGACGAACAACCGGCTGATCACAGCGGTGTCCTCGACGGACACACCCTCGCGGCGGCTCCACAGGCCAGGTGCCGCATCTCCCGCCCCGCTGCGGGACAGACCGATGTGACCGACTACGCGCCCGTCCAGTTCCGCCACCCAGGCAGCGAGCAGTGCAGGCTGCATCAGCCACTCGCCGGGACGGTCGGGCCAGTTCGCCGGATAGCCGTCACCGGAATGGACCTCGGCGAGCACCTCGACACAGTCATCGAGATCAGACGCCTCGCGCTGCCGAATGCGGCAGGTCGAAGGTTCACCGGCCATAGGAACACCCTGTCGATTCACCGAAGCATGAAAGCACATCACGCGACGACGGGACCGACAAGCCGGACCGGGTGATTCACCGTTCGGGGCGTCTGCGGTGGTAGTGGCCGAGGATGTAGTGGGCGGGGATGAGCGTGATCCAGAACCACATGGCTGCTGCGGTGTTGACGAAGGCCAAGGGGACGGAGAGGCCGAAGATCAGCACGCTGGAGCCGAGTTGGGCGGTGAAGCCTCGGCGGGCCGCGGCCGCGGATGATGCGGCGGAGGGGTGCACTTGGCGTTGTGTGAGCAGCAGCAAGGTTGCGTGCACCGCGTGGATCGCGGCCAGCGTGCCCGCGTAGAGGGCGACGGTTTCGGGCTGAGACGCGTACTCGGCCAGGAGCGCGGTGGGGAAGGGCAGCAGGGCGACCAGGCCGAGGCCGAGGAGGACCAGGCGGGTGATCATGACCGTCTCGGTGGCAGCGCGGTGAGGATGCGGCGGTGGTCACGCCAGAATCCGGCGATGAGGCTGAAGCTGAGGGCGAAGGCACCGACGTTGGGAAGCGCATCGCCGAGCGCCTTATGGAACGCGGCGTCCCCCAGATGCGCGGGGATCGCCACGTTGATGACGAGCAGGGTCATCGCGATGGCATAGATACCGTCCGACAGCGCGATCAGGCGTGTCGCGCCCAGGTCGCTCTCGTGCGGATGCGTCGCTGCCACTGGTTCCGTCATGTCGACGACAGTAGGGCGCTGTGTCCTGGTGGTAGCGCACCCGCCACGGTTCGGGCGATGCGTTGCGTCCTGCCCGCGCCGGTGCAGTGACGTCGTTCCGAACCTCGGGCCGGACGACCGTCGCCGCACCGGAGCGGACGCGGCGCTGCTTCCTGGGCTTCCTGGGCGGAGTGTTATCCGCGGGCGGTCATGCGGAGTGCGGCCACCACCGCTGGTCGGTGGCAAAGACCGCGCGCAGGGTGTTGGTCGCGCAATGGATCTCTCCTTCGGACACATGCGTGGAGAGCAGGTCGTCGACGTAGCGGACCGTGTAGCCGGTGGTGGCGAAGGCCTTGTCGATGGCCTCGGTGAACACGTCCTTCCCGCCGATCAGCGGACCGAAGGGCTTCGGCGCGACATATTCCCCGTTGTTCAGCACCAGGCCGTTGACCGTGCCGGGGATCAACGCGACCGCCTGGTCCATGGCGCGGAGCCGGGCCTCGGCCGCGTCCCTGTCCGGGCCCGGCTTCATGCTTCTGATCTCGCTCTGGAGCATCAGGTAGTCCATCGTGCGGGCGGTGAACAAGGCGGGGACCCGCACGATGTCGGCGTCGGTCAGACCCACCTCGCGTTTCAGCACGGCGACGTTCGCGTCGATCCTCTTCGCGCTGCGGTCGTTGACGTGAAGGAACTGCGGGTCGGCGAGGAACTCGCTGATGCTGCGCTGGTCGACGTGGTCGGTATAGCGCCAGTCCAGCGCCGGCAGCCCGCCGTGCATGATCTGGCCTCCGTGCCCGGCCTTCTTCGCGTCCTGGAGAATCCTCATGCCGCTTCGCGGGTCGGCGACGACCGCGCGCCAGCCGAGGCGGCTCCCCGGCGCGGGCAGGGACTGGACGAACTCGTCGATGTGGCCGACCGACAGCCATGACGTGTCGAGCGACAGGGGTTTCTGCATGTTCTGCGAGCGCAGGAAGGTGAGCATCTCCGCGGCGGGGCCCTTCTTGCCGTCCGCGGGATCGCCCCCGATGACGATGCGCCCCGCCGGGTACCCCGGGTACGCGGGGACCGTCTCCAGGTTGCCCATCGAGTCGTAGGTCGAGTCCTCGTCCGGGGTCGGCACGTGCGCGATGTGCACAGCGGCCACATCGGGCCCGGCGAGTTCGGTGAACACGACACGGGAGGCGGCGTGCCGGTTCTCGTTGACGGAGGGGATCAGCACCCGCATCCCGTGCGGTTTGCCGCCGGGGCCGGGGATGGAGGCGTAGCCCGGCTCGAAGAGGTCCTGCATCCACTGGTCGCCGCCGGTGTCCACCCTGCGCAGCGGAGTGGCGACGCCGTTCGCCTTCACGGCGGCGGCGAGGGCGTCGGTGAAGGGCTTGCCGGTCTCCGGGTCCTGGTCGTCTGAGGCGAGCGCCTCCTGCAGACGCTGCGTGTTGAGCTGGGTGAGAACGGGGGCCTGTTCGAGGGCAACGGTGCGAGAGGAGGTCACGCCGTTCGCGGTGACGTCCAGTCGTACGGTGACGCGGCCTGCCCATACGGCGGAGTCCCGGACGATGTCACGCCCTTCGATGCCCAGCTCGACTCCGGCGCGCAGCTCGGCGGCGCTCAGCTTCGTGTCGGGGCCGACGACTTCCCAGCCGCGGGGCGCCGCACTCTTGGGGCGCTTGACGAACAGGCGGACGTGGTCGGCCCCGGCGCCTGGCACGGTGACGCGCCCCGTCGCGGAGGCGGGTGCAGCGGCCCAGGGGGCCGTATGGAGCCGGGCCAGATCCGCCTCGTCCTGGGCGCCGTTGACCACCGTGTCAGCGGCGTCGTTGCACCCGGCCATGTCACGGTCGGCCTGATACTGCGCCAGCCGATGGGTCCGCCTCAGCGCGGCGTACTTCCGCTCCGCCGCCTCCTTCTTGGCGGGGTCCTTGGCCTCCTCACGCAGCGCCGCCTCCTGCACCCGGAAGCTCTCGTTGTCGGCCTGCTCCCGACCGGCGGCATCGACCAGGAGCTCCTTGGAACGGGCCTTGCAGACGCCGGCGTCATCGTCGATGTTGGCCAGGAAGAGCTCAGGCTTCCCGGGAGGCGTGGCGGCATCGGTCCGGAGGTCCGCCACCGGCGAGGCGGCGGAGGCGGGCACGGCCAGGCCCACCGTGCTGACGGTCAGTGCCCCTGCCAGAAACAGTTCGCGCGTTCGGAATCTCATCGCTGGGTGTCCCTCGGATCTGGTGCGTGCGAGGTCCCGCTGCCGGGGAGTACCCGCTTCAGCTTCAGGGACCGTCTGAAGACAACAAGATCGCCAAAACTTGTCAGGTTCCTGTGAACCGGAGGTCAGCGACTCATCAGCGGGGACCTTCACGCGCTCAACGTGGGCCAGGACGACCGGAACGCCCAGGCTCCCACAGGCTGAATCCACCGTCGCGGAACTGCATCCGCAAGTGGACACTCCAGGCATCAGGACGCAACTGGGGGCTGATGTGCTGGACCCGCCACGGCACTTTGCGTCCACGACATGCTCAGATCTTCTGCAACCCCGACCATCGCGCTGCTCACCCTCGCTCTGACGCTGCCTACCGCCGGTGCGTGGCCGGCCGCCGCGGCGTCGCCCTCGACTCATGCGGCCGCCGGTGTCGCTTCCATCCGCGACGACGCGGACGCGCGCACCTCGTTGCCCCGCCCCACCGGCCCGCACGCCGTCGGCCGGGACACCCTTCACCTCGTCGACGGCGCCCGCCGGGACCCGTGGGTGCCGGACAGGGCTCGAGAACTGATGATCGGCATGTTCTACCCCGCGCTCCCCGGCACCGGAACACCGGCACCGGAACACCGGCACCGGAACACCGGCACCGGAACACCGGCACCGGAACACCGGCACCGGAACACCGGCACCGGAACACCGGCACCGGAACACCGGCACCGGAACACCG